>CALDSM010000312.1 GCA_937923585.1 uncultured bacterium | reverse complement strand
GGCCGGGACGCCCTCGGTCGTTCCCCCGCCCGCCGAGGCGGCCGCCGCGGCGCCTCCGCTCTCGGCCCCGCCGGGCGGTGCCGCAATCGAGGCCGCCGGGGTCTCCGAGGCGGAGGTGTATTTCCGCCGCGGGGTTGACCTCTACAAGCGCGACCTGTACCGGGAAGCCCTCACGGAGTTCAACCGCGCGCTCGCGCTGGACCCGAACCACCAGGAGGCGCTCCGTTTTCAGGAGAAGGCCAACGGCCGTCTCCAGCAGTCGCTGACCGGCGGTGAGACCGCCGCAGCCCCGGCTTCCTTTGAGGCAATCGATCCCGAGACGATCACAAAGCAGGGCGAGACCGCCCAGTTGTCGGCCGAAGAGGTGCGCCGCGAGCGGATACAGACCATGATGTCCGACGCGCAGCGCTATATGGAGGCCGAACGCTACAGCGTTGCGGTGGATATCTACAGCAACATTCTGCTGATGGACCCGAGCAATCCCCAGGCCAAGGCGGGCCTGCACAAGGCCACCATTGGGGCCCACGACATGGAGGGCAAAGAGTCCCTGGAGAAGGTGGACGAAGACCGGGCGATGATCCGCAACTATATCGAGAAGTCCAAAGTGCTGCCCGAGGGCGCCGACGCCCGCGGCATCAAGCCGTTCCGCTTCTCCGTTCCGCAGATCGAGGAGGAGACGGCCCAGACCAAAGAGAAGAGCGCCATTGAAGCCACGCTTGATTCCCCGGTCAGCGTCGAGTTCGAGGACATCCACGTCAGCGAGATTGTGACCTTCATTTCGGACAGTTGGGATGTGAATATCGTCATTGACAACCGCGCCGTTGAACCGCCGAAAAAGGTGCAGCCCCAGCCTGCGGGCGGTACCCCCGGCGGTGCGCCCTTCCCCGGACCTCCCGGGGCGTTTCCCGCTCCCGGCGGGGCACCCGGCGCTTCCCCGTTCCCGGCTCCCGGCGGATTGCCGGCCGTCGGCGCGCAGCGTCCAGGCGGTGCGAATTTCGGAGCGATGGCCCCCGCACCCGGTGCGGGCAACCTTCCGGGTGGCCCGAATGCGGGGCGTGCTGCGGGCGGCGACGTGACCTACGGGGTCAAGTCCAGCGGCATCGTGCCCTACATTAATTTGAAGAATGTCAGCCTTGCCGAGGCGCTGCAGGCCCTCCTGAGGCCGCTCGGGCTTGACTATTCGGTTCAGCCAGGCTTCATCTGGATCAGCAAGCCGGAAATCATCCGGAAAGAGACGTTTGAAAAACTGGAAACCCGTTACTACGAACTGCGCAATGCCGGTTCCGAGACGTTGTTCAAGCTTGTGCTTCGCAACCGCTTTGGCGGCATCAGCCGCAGCGGCGGCATGGGCGGCTACGGCGGCGGCATGGGCGGTTACGGCGGCGGCATGGGCGGCGGCATGTACGGCGGCGGCATGGGCGGCGGCATGTACGGCGGCGGGGGTGGGGGCATGTTCGGTGGCGGCATGGGCGGCGGCGGCAGGTACGGCGGCGGCATGGGCGGCATGGGCGGCGGCGGCATGTACGGCGGCGGCATGGGTGGCATGGGCGGCATGGGCGGCGGCATGACGGATGTCACCGCCATTAGCAACATTTCCGACCTGTTCGGCAGCATAAGCGACATGATGGTTGGCGAAATTCCGGCCACCACGGGCGCGATGGGCCTGCGCACCACCGGCACGGGCGCCACGGCGGGCCGCAACCAGCAGTTTGGCGGCGGCGGCTTCAACGCCGCGCAGGGCGCGGCCGGTCTGGGCGGCGCCGGCGGAACCAGTTCGTTCGGCTTGGGCAGCGACGTGTTGAGCCTGCTGGAACGTCTGGTTCCCCAGGTGTACGAGCCCTACACAGAAGAGCAGTTGTCGGACATGATCTACAATCCGGCGAACAACATGCTCATCGTGAAGAACACGCCGACCAACCTTGACGTCTTCGAAAAGCAGCTTGCACAGATTGACGTGACCCCGAAGCAGGTGAGCATTGAGGCCAAGTTCCTCACGGTCAGCCTGAACGATCTCAAGAAGATCGGGTTCAAGTGGGATATGGCGCTGAGCGACAAGAACAAGCGGACCCAGCCCATATCCAGTCTGGAGAACACGACGTACAACTACGATGTCAACGGTGACGGTGTTGACGAGGCGATCCCCTTCTACACGAAGCCGGACGGCAGCGGGGTGCTGAACAACACGGTCACGTCTGACACCATCACCGCGCTCACAAGCCCGGCGGCTGCGGCGTCGCCCACCTTCTCCATTTTGCACAACATCCTGAACAACGGAGACGGCGACAAGATCAACGTGACCCTCGACTACATAGACAGCCTGGATTCCTCCGAACTGCTGAGCGCGCCGCGGGTTACCACGATGAACCGCAAGCCAGCCGTGGTGGCCGACTTCACCACGGACTACTACGTGACATCGGTCAACACGCAGATCCTGACCACGGGGTACGGCCTGAGCGGCACGGCCTCGACGAATTTCGTCCAGAACGTGACGCCGACCTCGTTCAACTTCGGCATTGCGCTGTCGGTCACGCCGCAGATTCGCGACAACGACCAGGTGCGCCTGTGGCTGAACCCGGAAGTGCGGACGAAGACCGGCGAGAAGACCTTTGAACAGAAGCAGATCATCAACGGCGACACGGTCACGAACGAGCTCAATCTGCCGACCACGTCCTGGCAGGCGGTGTGGACCAACGTGATTGTCCATGACGGCGACACGCTGGTGCTGGGCGGCATGGTTCGCGATTCCTCGACGAAGGGCGAACAGAAACTGCCCTACATTGCGGACATTCCCGTGATCGGCTTCTTCTTCAAGGGCAAGAGCAGGGAATCCAAGCAGTCCAGCCTGCTCATCTTCGTGACGCCCGACATCATAGACTCCACCGGCGCGCGGTTCTTCGACATTGGCCGCGAGAATACGACCACGTCGCAGAACACGGCCTCCGTCGGCGGCGAATCCGCCAAGGAGGGTTCGGCAAAGGCTCAGGTCAAGGCGGGCAACAAGGGTATCAACAGGCCCGTACCGGAAACGGTGGTGAAAAGTGTTGCGCCGGCAACCCCGGCATCCTGACAGCCATTGAATCAACCCCAACCGGCCGACGGGCGGTCCACTCGGACTGCCCGTCGCTTTGTTGAACATGCAATATGTCGTTTACAACACCGTTCTGACATGCGCCGCGCCGCTGGCGCGGGCATGGCTGCGACTCAACCGCCGGCATGGCGTCCTCCGGGAGCGTTTTGCCCCGGACGCGCCTGACGGCGCGACGGGCGCCGTCTGGGTGCATGCGTGCAGTGTGGGGGAGGTCAACACGGTGCGCGCGCTCATTCCGGCGCTGCGCCTGCGCTTTCCCGGCGCGCCGGTGCTGCTGACGACAAGCACGGTTGCGGGGCGGGAACTGGCGCTCAAGACCGCGGGGGAAGCACTGGTGGCATGGCTTCCTTTTGACACGCGTCCCGCCGTGCGGCGTTTTGTCGGGCAGGTGCGGCCCCGGGTGCTCGTGCTGGTGGAGACAGAAGTCTGGCCGAATCTGGTACGGGAGACGCGCAGGGCGGGCGCGCCCGTGGTGGTGGTGAACGCGCGTCTAAGCCCGCGCCAGTTTCCCCGATACCACCGTTACCGATGGGTCCTGCGCCCCGCATTCGCCCTGCTGTCCGCCGTGGGCGTGCAGAATGAGACCTATGCCGAACGTTACACCGCGCTGGGCGCCGCTCCCGGCGCGGTGCGGGTGACCGGCAATGTGAAGTTCGATGCGGTGGCCACGGAGGTGGATTCCCGGTCCCGGTTGGAACTGCGTATTGGCTGCGGATACGGCGCGGACACGCCGGTGCTCGTGTTTGGAAGCACGCGCCCCGGCGACGAGGCGCTTGCTGCCCGCTGCTGGCACGTGCTTCGCGACCGGTTTCCCGGCCTCCGGCTCGTTGTCGCGCCCCGCCACAGCCAGCGGATTGCCGAAGCGATGGAGCCTTTTCAGGGGGAACCGGTGGCGCGGCGCTCTGAAATAAGGGCGGGCGGCGGCGCGCGCGACGCGCGCGTGCTGTTTGTGGACACGATGGGCGAGTTGGTTTCGTTCTACTCCCTGGCGTCGGTCGTTGTTATCGGGGGCAGTTTCTTTCCCGGCGTGGACGGCCACAATCCGCTGGAGTCCGCGGCGCTGGGCGTGGCCACCGTGTACGGTCCATACATGGGCAATTTTCCCGAGGCCTCGGAGGCGCTGCTGGCCCGGGGCGGGGCGGTTCAGGTGACCGGTGCGGACGCGCTTTGCGGGACGCTGGAGCGGCTGCTGTCGGACCCGCAGGCCTGCCGTGCGCTGGGAACCCTGGGCCGCAGGGCGGTATTGGAGAACCGTGGCGCGACGGACCGCAATGCCGATCTTGTGGCGGAGGCGGTGGCGGCCAAGCCGGGCAAGTAGCGGGGAACACCGCAAATGTCGGAAAAAGAGAGCACAGCGGGGCGCATTCTGGACGGTGCGGCGGCATTGCCCGACCGGTTCCTCGCACGGATTGACAGCCTGCTGGACCGTTTTCCGCGGCGGACGGGCGACATGCCCGCCGCGGCGCTGCTGCTGGCGCCCGCGCTCCTGGTGCTGGGTGCCTTTTCCTTTGCGCCGATCATCAATTCCGTTTTGCTCAGCCTGCACGGCGGCAAGCGGGGCGCGGGGGGATTCGTTGGCCTGGGCAACTACCTGGACACCGTGCAATCCGGCGAGTTCAGGCAGAGCCTCATGGTCACTGCGTATTACGTGGCGGGCACCGTTCCGGCCGAACTCATATTCAGTTTTCTGGTTGCCCTGGCGCTTTTCCGCGTTGTCCGGGTGCGCAGTCTCTTCCGCACGCTCTACTTCCTGCCTTATGTCACCTCGGTGGTGGCTGCGGCCATGGTGTGGCGGTGTCTGTTCAACCCGCGCGGCGGCGTGTTCAACCTGTTGCTGGGACATATGGGCATTGCGCCGCAGCAATGGCTGCTGGAGCCGCGCGGCGTGCTGCACCTGCTCACTGGCGGCGCCGTTGACCCCTCGGTGGGGCCGAGCCTCGCGCTGTGCTGCATCATGCTGTTCGACGTCTGGCACGAGTGCGGTTTCATGGTGGTGGTCTTTCTCGCGGGACTGGCCTCCATTCCGCGCGAGGTCGAAGAGTCGGCGCGCATGGACGGCGCGGACGGTTCGAGCCTGACATGGCACATCACCCTGCCGATGTTGTCGCCCACGGTGTTCTTTCTCAGTGTGGTCGGGGTGGTGCGGGCCTTTCAGGCGTTCAACAGCTTCTACGCGCTGACCCAGGGCGGCGGCAACACGCAGGACACGCGGAACCTCATTCTCTATATCTATTCCCAGTTCTACGACTACGGATACTGGGGCCATGCCACCGCGGCTTCCACCCTGCTCACGCTCACGATTGTCGCGCTCACCGCGCTGCAGTGGCGCTTTGTCGGGCGCCGGGTGCATTACTCATGAGGCGGGCGCTGCTGTACGCCGTGCTGGCGTCGGCCGGGCTGCTCATGGTGTGGCCCTTCCTGTGGATGCTGTCCACGGCGTGCAAAGATTACGCCTCGGCCTCGACGCCGGGCCTGTCCGTGTGGCCCGGCATGTTCCATTGGCAGAACTTTCCCGACACCTTCCGCGCCGCGCCGTTCGGCCGCTATTTCCTGAACTCGTTTCTGGTCGCGGGCACCGTGAGCCTGTCCGTGGTGCTCACGTCACTGATGGCCGGTTACGCCTTCGCGCGCCTGCGCTTCTTCGGCCGCGGACTGCTCCTCGCCCTCGTGATGGGCAGCATGATGGTGCCCTTTGAGGCCGTGTTCGTGCCCAACTTCGTGCTCATCTCGCGCCTGGGCTGGTACGACACCTACGCGGCGCTCATTGTGCCGTGGTGCGCCAGCGCCTTTTCGATTTTCCTGATGCGGCAGGCCTTTCTCTCGCTGCCCGGTGATTTCTACGACGCCGCGCGCATTGACGGGTGCGGCCATCTGCGGTTCCTCTTCCGCATCGGCGCACCGCTGGTGCGGCCCATGGTGATCACCGTGGCCCTGTTCGCCTTTCTCGGCAGCTACAATGCGCTGCTCTGGCCGTTGGTGGTCACGGCGGACAGTTCGATGCGGGTGGTGCAGGTGGGCCTGACCGCGTTCAATACCGACGCGGGTGTGCGGATCAACCTGCTCATGTGCGCCTCCGCCGTTGTCATCCTGCCCACGGTCGTCCTATACTTCGCCGCGCAGCGGTATTTCGTGGAAAGCGCGCTCGGCGCGGGGATCAAGGCATGACCCGGATTC
>CALDSM010000311.1 GCA_937923585.1 uncultured bacterium | reverse complement strand
GACCACCGAGATCTACACTCTTTCCCTACACGACGCTCTTCCGATCTCTGTCGGCGCCTCGGGTTTACGACAGTGGACGGAATGCTGGCCACCACCGCACCCGACGACGCGATACGGACGGCCTGCGGAGACCTGCCGTTTCTGACCGTGATGGAGGCATTCCGCCGACAATCCTCCAACCCAAGACTGTTCTTCGAATTGGACCTGCATCTCTCCGCGGACGGCCACGCCCTGTTCGCACGGGAAATACTGCCCTGGGTGGAAGGCCGGGTCCGCGAAGCGATGAAATTCCAGCATAAGTAGGATGTCCTCCTTCATCCCGGCGGTGCGGCCCTCGTGATGGTGATGGTCCTCGTGTTTTGATGGAACGGGTGAACATTCAGTATACTCGACTCCGGTCTGGCAGGGCGCAACGGCCCCCGGGTCCGGTCGCAGGCTCAGTTCAATTTCTCGCAGGAAGGCCCTCGGCTGCATAAACTACCAGGTCACAGCCGCCCAGGTTGGACCACGTTGATCTAGATGTTCAGACAAGGCAGTAAAATAAGAAGTCTTCTGATAAACCTCGGGCTGGTGTCTGTTTCGCTGGCGCTGATGCTGTGCGTCGGAGAGGCCGCTGTGCGGATTGCCTATCCGCAGCTGGCCAATTACAACCTTGAGATGTGGCGCTATTCCTCGGAACTCAAGCAGCCCCTTGACCGGAAGGACCTGCCTTTTCTTCACTATCCGAACCGGGAAGGCAACTACTACGGGGTCAACATCAAGACCAACTCGGAGGGGCTTCGCGATGTGGAGCATGTGCGCGGGAAGCGCGCGGACAAGACGCGGGTGGTGATGATTGGCGACTCGTTCATGCTGGGCTGGGGGGTTCGGGCGGAGGACGGCATTCCCGATAATCTGGCCCGGATGCTGAACAGGGACGGCGACCGGTATGAGGTAATCAACCTGGGTGTGGGCAACTACAACACGACCATGGAGGCCGACCTGTTCGAGTGGAAGGGGCTTGCGTTTCATCCGGACATTGCGGTTCTTCTCTTCTTCGTCAACGATTCAGAACCTGTTCCGCGCGTTTCATGGTTGTCCCGCATCGTCCGGAAGCGTTCCTACCTTCTGGCCTTTCTGTTTGATCGCTATGTTGCGCTGAGGCCGCTGCTGGACCGGGACTTCCGATGGCAGACGTACTATGCGTCACTGTACGCGCCCGATGCGCCGGCACTCGAAGAGAACCGCGCCGCAGTCCGCCATATCGCAGAATTGTGCAGGAAGAACAACGTCCGGCTGCTCATCGCCAACTATCCGGAACTCCACGAACTCAAGAACTACCCGTTCCCGCAGGCGACGGAGCACATCCGTTCGCTGGCTGCGGAATCGCAGGTTCCGTTTGTGGACCTCCTGCCATCATTTGCCCCGCACGCACCTGAATCGCTTTGGGTCAGCGATGAAGACACGCACGGCAATGCCCTGGCCTGCCGAATCGCCGCGCAGGGGATCTATGAGGCGCTGAGGGCGGACCCGAAATAGACGTGTACGATGCAGCGCAAGAGTCGCCCGTCCCGACGGCCGCGCAACTCCTTTGGTGGGAACGAGTTATGAAAGGGACTTGACGGGGAAATTCTTTGCGATTACACTACGCATGCAAGTTGTCTGAGAAGAATGGATGCGTCGGCATTTGGATGCCGGGAAAGTTCTCGGCGGTTCTTGCGGCGCTATTTGGCTTAAGCAGAAGGATACGCAATGCATCAACAGAGGGTTTACATTTCCTCGATGTGGGCGCTCTTCCTGGCGGTGGGGCTTGCGATGGGAGGCGGTGGCCCCGGCGGGACAGCGATGGCGGCGGACCTCGGAGAACAGGCAACGGCTTCTCCGTCGGTTCTGCAGGCCGTTACGGCCGAATGCCACAGTTCGTTTGTCGTTCCCCAGGCATCGGCCTTTGATTCCTGCGGGGGTGATCTGACCGCCAGAATGGTCGTCACGAACCCGTTGGACATCAACACGCCTGGGGTGTACACCGTCACGTACAGCGTGACCGACGACAATGGAAACACCACTGCGGCGACCCGCGAAGTGACTGTGGCGGACACGCAGGCGCCGGTCATTGAACTTCGGGGCGGGGCAACGGTCTATGTGTTGCTCGGCGGGGCGTATGAGGATGAGGGAGCAACTGCCACGGACCATTGTGCGGGCGACCTGAGCGCCGCCATCGTCACGGCAAGCACGGTGGACACAGAGACGGTGGGCACCTACAGCGTCACCTATGATGTGAACGACGGCAACGGAAACAGCGCCGTGCAGGCGGTGCGGAAGGTGAAGGTCATCACGACGGATCTCACACCGTCGGACGTTTCGGACAGCATGCCGGACGCGACCGGCGACGTGGCGGCCGCGGATGACCTGACTGCGGCAGACGAATTGACCGGCATTGACACGACGGCCCTCCCGGGCATCGTGCAGTACGAGGATGCCTCAGACTCGGAGGCAGCGGTTCCCGTAGAGATGGGAGCGTTGCCTGACGAGGGGGTGGAGGGCTTGGTCAAAGAAGTAGTGGCCCTGGGCGGCCGGGGTCGGGCATCGCCCCACGGCATGCCGGTCGTCGGCCCGCCTGGCTACGGCAGCGACTACGGGTAAGTGGGATGCTCGCAGTCGCCTGCAGAAGCGGGGACAATTCCGGTGAGCGATTCGAACCACAGAGAAACATCCGGGTGAATCAAGTGCTGGAAACAGCGGATTCACCCGGATGTTGTTTCTGGGAACGGGCGATGCTTTTGAACGGGTTATTGCCTATTTCGGCGCAGGTTGATGTGGAGGCGGGGATACGACGTGTCTGACGTTCACATTTGCCTGCCCGGCAACGTGTTCCAACGTCATCGCAGTCGGACGCCGTTCTGCATCCCGGCACCCAGGCATGGCGAACCGGCGCGCTGCCGGAAATCGCCGTGTGACGCGCCGGCAAATCGCGGTTTGGCGATTCGACTGTGCCGGTCGCGTTCACATTCGGCCTGATAACGGGCGAAATCAGACAGGTCATAGGCGCGGCCACCGCCCCATTCGATGAGTCGGCCGGAAGTGGTTTTCCAATAACGGTTGTGATCGAGCACGAACTTCTCGGCATCGGCCGAATCAACGCTCAGGCAGACTGCCGGGCCGAAGCTTTCGCAGAAGACGTTGTGTCGGACGTGGACGTTCCCCGGCTGTGTGCCGGGCTCGATCATCCAGGCCCACACATGGTATCCAACCGGTTGCGGGTAGGGATCAGTCCGGCGCGGCGGGGTCTCTCCCTGCATGCTGAATCCGCCGCCTGCGTTGATGCAGGTGTTGTTTTCGAAATAGACCTCCTGCGAAGGTTCGCGGGATTCGTAGGCGGCGAGACCAATGTCCACAAACAGGTTGTTGCGGAAGAAGAGCTTTTCAGGGATGTTCTTCGTCCCTCCGCCCTGGTGCGTGACGCCTGAATCGTAAATGTTGTCAAAGAGGCAGCCTTCCACCGTCACGTCCCTGGCACCGTCCCACAACTCGACCGCATTGCCGAAGCGAATCCGGCGTTCCCGGTTCCAGACAGCGCCGCCAATGAAGCGGAAGTCGCAGTTGCGGATGACAACTTCTTGGGCGTGAAATTCCTGGTAGCCATGCACGCCGCTGTTCTGGAAACTCAGATTCTCCAGGACAATATGGCGTTCGCCGCCGACCAGCTTGCGGTTTCCCCAGAGGACGCATTCGATGCGGTCATAGGCCAGACCGGGATTTTTCGGCGAGCAGAGATAGAGGTCGCCGCCGCCCTAGATCGGAAGAGCGTCGTGTAGGGAAAGAGTGTAGATCTCGGTGG
>CALDSM010000310.1 GCA_937923585.1 uncultured bacterium | reverse complement strand
CCCACCATGAACTGGTCATTCGAAGGATAGTTGTCGGACCGCCAGCTGCCGTCCTCATGTTGATACTCGCGAAGGAAACACACCCCTCTCTTCACCGCGTGCTGGGCGTCCTTGTTAAGGGATTCATACTTCAGTTTTCTTATCTCCCCGGCGATCATCGTTATGTCGTTGACCTTCACCAGCTTGTCCGGCGCGGGGGCGAATCCGTACTTGGGGTCGTTTTCCTCCTTGATTGTGGATGCGCACGGCTCAAAGTGGGCCCACCACACCACCGGCCTGGCGGGAATCCCAAACTCGTCCGTGAACCGGTATATCACCGGATAAGAACCCGGCGTCGTCGGGTCAACCCGCGAGATGTCCACATGCCTGTTGCTCTCCCAGGACATATCAAGCTCCGGCTTGATGTACTCGCAGGAGTTCTCGATTTTCGCCGGGTTTTCCCTGAAGACGGGACCAAGTCTGAAAGAGTTTCTGGTCCGTCCCGTCACCTTGTTCGTTTCGACAACGGTGATCTCCGGCGCGCGTTCCGGAAACCGCACACGATAGGCCGTTACAGAAGGCGCACCATCCGAAGAATAGGAAAACGCGACCACGCCCTTCCGGACTTCGGCGCCCTCGGTCGCCGGCACGAGGCCAAGCACGGCACCGCTGCAGCCGTCGCGCAGTTCGCCGGGAGGAAGGTACAGCGAACCGCCCAGGTTGCATGGCTGCTGCACAATCAGTTTGGGCGCGTAAATATAGCGGCCCGCGGGAGCCTGCACGTTCACCGTGCGCTGAACCGGCACGGCCGCGTTCCCCCGGCTGTCGGACACGCTGTAGGTGAGCGTGTACACACCAGGTGTTGACAGCACCCCTCCGGATACGGCAACGGAGGTCATGAGCATGCCGTCACATTCATCCCAGGCCATGGCGCCGGGAATCTCCGGAACCGGGTCCGATGGGCAAAGCGTCAGTGACAGGGCGGGCTCGCCAATAAGAGCAAGAACCGGCGGTGTGTTTTCGGCATGACAGGGGTCCACAGTGGAAGAATCCGGAGGGGGAGAGGTGGAACCCGTGAATTCGATTTCGGGCCCCATCATGAGTATGCCTTCAACCAGCCCGGTGGCGGGGTTGATCACCGGAGAACCCGAATTGCCGCTGTAACTGTCCAGATTGGCCAGGAACTGGTTGTCGTTGACCCGCTGCTTGACCACGGTGTCCGCGCTGAAGGAATACTTGCGGGGCAGACCCTGCGGGTGGCCTATCGTGCCCACGGGGGCTCCCGGCATGACCTTCCCCTCGCGGCGGATTTGCAGAGGCCACACACAGGGCAACTCGACGGGCCGGTCCAGTTCAAGGAGTGCGTTGTCTATTCCATTCGGTTGATCGAAGTTGTGCGCGATAGCCTGCGAGACCCAGTACACCTGTGACTTGTGGTAAACCCTGCGGTAATGGGACGGGTCGGGTCCTTCCTGCACAAAGCCGAAAACGACCAGGCAATCACTCGTAAACTGGGGGTTGAGCAGACAATGGCCCGCGGTGGCCACGAGTTTCGGACCCACCAGGAATCCGCTGCAGAATGCGGCGGCGGCCTGGCCCGCAAAACGCTCCTCCCCGCATAAGGGAAGGTCCTTCATCTCGGGGGTCAATGAACCGCTGTTGTCAAGCTGGGGGATTTCAGGCGAGAACACGGGTATTTCTGCGGAATCGTAGGTGTCTGTGCCCGTTATTTCCCAATAGTCGCCGTTTTGCGTCATCCTGTACGCCGGGATAAACGCGCATACCGCCGAACCCCAGTCACCCCGAATTGAATCCTCCACCTCGTAGTCGTCCAGGATCTGATTGTCCCCGTAGATGCGTTTCTCCCCGCCCTGTTCCAGCACCGCAGCCGGGGCCGCCCCCCCCGGAACGGCGGCGGGCAAAGCGGGCACGCTCTTGCCGGACTCCGCGCCAACTGTCTCCATCATCTTCATGACTTCCGCCGGGCTGTGCAATGCATCTTCGGCGGACGATGCCGGGATGTCATCCGCGCTGTACCGGGAGCCTTCCGCACCCATGGCCCCGCAGGCAGCCAAGGCGAAGACAACGAAAGCCAATGGCCGCGGCCCGCACAAGCTGCTCCAATACTGTGAAAAGAAAGACGGGTTACGAAACATGAGAATCCCCTTTCTTCGCGAATCGCGGTTTCGGTTCATGACGGGACAGCCGCAGCCGCGCAACAGGAGAGACCGTTTGATGCGGCGCTTCCCC
>CALDSM010000309.1 GCA_937923585.1 uncultured bacterium | reverse complement strand
GTGGAGCGCAGAATTTCCGTCAACGCCCGACTCTCTCGACAAGACGTCTACAGGGACGTGATGATGCCGATCATTCGGGCCATGGGCTCGTTGACGGGCAGTTCGCCCTTCCGGTCATACTTCTTGAATTCCACGTGGCCGTCCATGTAGAGCACGTTCGACCCGCCCGGAATGTGGTTGTAGTTCTCCACCCGTGTGGCCACCTGGTCGAACATCATGAACATCGAGCTTTGGGCAGCATTGGACGCCCCGGCGTTGTTGATGTCGGTGATCAGGAAGCGCTCCACGCCCTCCTTCAGGCGGTAAATGGTGTTGCCGCCGCCGTTGCCCAAGCCCTGCGCGCCGAGTCCGGCGCAATCCACGTCCGCATCCGAATCCGGATACATGCCCGTCATCGTGCCGCTGTCAAACTGCATCAGCATGCCCACGTTGCGCGTCAGATGGTCCATCACAAGGCCGAACTGTGTGATGACATTGTCTCCCGCGTTGACGCCGGAGGTGTCCGCGCCCAAAATGGACATCAGTCCCCAGAAGGTGAAACTGCCTATCGGCCGCTGCCCCGCGGCGTTGTCCATCATCCAGCCGAGATAGCCGTAACTCTCATCAACGGCGCGGGCGCACTTGCCGCCGTCGCTCGCGGCGTAGCCGAAGCACCAGTTGCCGTTCGGGTCGTGCCCTTTCTTGATGCCCTCCTGAAGGCCCGCCTTCGACGGGCAATAGGCAATCATCGGGTCTGTCAGGTACTCAGGATAGAGGGTGAACACATTGGGACCCGCGTCAATGCAAAGACGGTAGTCACTGCCGTCCCACGGACCCCGCAGGTACGAGCCCAATTGAAGGGGTGGAAGACTGCCTTTGGCCTCGTTCGAATACATCTTGAAGACCAGTCCCCACTGCTTCAGGTTGTTTTGGCAGGAGGAGCGGCGGGCGGCCTCGCGGGCGCGGGCCAGGGCCGGCAGCAGAATCGCCGCCAGTATCCCGATGATCGCGATAACCACGAGCAGTTCAATCAGCGTAAAGCCTTTGCGTTTCATAACGGGGTCCTTTCAGTGCGTGTATAGTATTCAAGAACTGCAATCCGTTCTTCCACAAGCAAACACTGTGCCAACAGGATTGCGGAAAAGCCGCATCGGAACGAGGCGTTGAAAGCGGGTGTCCGGAATGGCAGGCACCGCACAGGCAAAGGACTTTCGCCGTTCAATGCAAACGGAAACCTCGGGGCTTGGGAGCAAACTGTCGCGGACTTGCAGAACTGCAAGCCATTGGCGCCCCCCGGTCTTGCATTTCTGCAAGTCTCAGGCCATCTGCTGCGGTGATTCGTTTCAGAAATCCGCCCGAAGCGCGCCTGGATTCTCGGTTGTCCCGGCCGGTCTACGCCCTTTTCGAAGAAGTTGGCGGCGGCCCAGGTCTCTGGGCCGCCGCCTGTTCACGTCATTTTCCGCCCTGCGTTGCCTGCTACTGTATGTTGCCGCTGAGCAGCTGCACCATCCCTTTGGAAACCGGGCTTTCGGTGCCGTACTTCACAAACTCCACGTGCCCGTCCATATAAAGCACATTGCAGCCGCCGGGGATGTGGTTCATCATGTCGGGGTTCCTCGACTGAATGTCGTCCCACATGATCCAAATGGAACTCTGGGCCTTGGATGATGCGCCCGCGTTGTTGATGTCGGTGATGAAGAAGCGCTCAATGCCCTCGCCCAGACGTTTTACTTTGCCGTAATCCTTGTCAAAGGCGGCAAGGTCCGGCTTGGGTGTGGTCTGCGCCCAGAGCAGAAACTGAAGCACGTCGGGGTCGCTTGTGTTCAGGTCGGTCAGCGTGACCTTCTCCAGCGTGCGGCCCCTTTGGGGGTTGAGGAAGACCATCTCGTCGCTCAGCGCCCAGCCCCAGTAGTTGTAGGACAGGGCGCCGATTTCGCAGGGCGCCATTCTGCCGCTTGCCGGGTCGTCATTCACATACCAACCCTTGGTGTCCTGCGTCGCGTCGGACGGGCAGACAAGAATCTTGATGTCCGTCAGATATTCGGGATAGACCGCGTTCGCATGAAAGAAGGTGTCCACAGGATAGGAGTCGCTGCCGACTCCCTGGTCGCACAATTCTCCCTGGCGGTAGTGCATGGGCGGGAACTTCTGTCCCGGTGCCTCGTTCGCGTACATTTTGAACACCAGGCCGACCTGCTTCAGGTTGTTCTGGCAGGAGGAGCGCCGCGCCGCCTCCCTGGCCCGTGCCAAAGCAGGTAGCAGAATGGCGGCCAGAATGCCTATGATTGCTATCACCACCAACAGTTCAATCAGCGTGAAGCCCTTGCGTTTCATGGCGGATTCCTTTCTTTCCTTGCTCCGTTCGAATGTGTGCGGGTCCAAGCCGCGTCCGTGAAGAGCAAGGGGCGTGCCATGCGCCCGCAGTTCTTTGCCCAGAACGGCTTCCTCGAAGCGGCGGCCGGGTCACAGCGGAAAAACCGTGGCATGGCGGAAATCAGCCGGCCGGGTCAGCTTGTGGCACGGCGGGGAAAGACTCATCGGCGGGTTCGTCACTTGCAGGTTTGTGGAGGTTGCCGTCCTTGGACGGTGATGGTGCCTATTTGCAGAGTTGCAGGAAGGGAGCCGAAGGACTCTTGCATTTCTGCAAGAGATGCGGGGCGGCATTACTGCGCGGTGGTGTCAGTTTGCCGTCCGGCGGATTCGAGGTCCGCCAGTTTCCTGTAGAGCGTGGACGGGTTGATGTTCATGCGCCGCGCGGCCTTGCTCATGTTATGTACATTGGTGGAGTGGATCA
>CALDSM010000308.1 GCA_937923585.1 uncultured bacterium | reverse complement strand
AACCGCCTCGCGAAGGTCGGCGAGATACTCGTCGGCGATGTCGGCATGGCCGGCATTCAGGATGAGGTGCACGGCCTCCGGTTTCTGTAGACGGTCAATGTGCCAGCCCTTTTCCTCCAGACGGTCGGCGACGGCATACATGCTGATGTGTTTGTCCGCGGCGCCGCAGGCCAGGACGCCCATCACGGGAGTGCCGAGCACGCAGAGCCCGGGCACCGAAGCGATGCCCTCCTTGAACCGCCCGGCGACCTCCATGACCCGCCGCGCGTTTTCCATGTACCCATCCTCGCCGAGCGCCTGCATGGACGCCCACGCCGCCGCAATCGCGCCGCCGGGGCGCGTGCCCGCCAGGGTCGGCCCGCCGTAGACGCCGCCGCACCAGTTGACCTCCGCGAAGATCTGGTCGCGGAAATAGTCCTGGTTGCGGTAGAGAATGGTGGAGGCGCCCTTGGCGGCGTAGCCGTATTTGTGGATGTCCGCCGAGATGGAGGTTACGCCCGGCACGCGGAAATCGAACAACGGCACGGGTGTTCCCAACTTTTCCACCCAGGGCAGGAAGAACCCGCCCAGGCACCCGTCCACATGCAGCGGCAGTTTGTGCCGCAACGCCAGCGCGCCCAGTTCCTCAATGGGGTCAACGGCCCCGTAGGGATAATTGGGCGCGGAGCCGGCCAGGCCGATGGTGTTGCGCGTGATCAGCCGCTCCATGGCCGCCACGTCCGCCGTGAAGTCCGCCTTCAGCGGTGCCCGAATGATCTTCACATCAAAGTACTCGCCCGCCTTAATGAAACCGACATGGGCCGATTCGGGCACGATAAACTCCGGCTTGCGGACCCAGGGACGTTTCCGGCGCGCACGGTTTCGGTAGGTGAGCACCGGCAGCAGGAGGCTTTCCGTGCCGCCGGAGGTCATGCAGCCCACCACGTCGGCGTCCCCGTGAAACATGCCCGCCGTCATTCCCACCACGGTGCGCTCCATCTTCTGGAGGCTCTTGAACGCCATCGGGTTCAGGCCGTTTTCGGAGAAGTACAGGTTGTACGCGGCCTTGAGGGTCTCAGTGTGCGCGTCGCTGTGGTGGTAGACCAGGGCAAAGACGCGGTTGCCATGCCAGTTGACATCGCCCCCACGAAACGCCTCCATCTGCTCCAGGAGCGCGGCGCGCTCCATGCCCCTTTTGGGGATGCTGCTGCTCGGTTCCGTCATCGGTTGCTCTCCCGGAAACCGAGTATATCATCAGGGCGCGTATCTGCGGAAATGCCGCATTTGTCTGTCCGGCTTGTTTATTGGCGGCAGTTGGCCCGTACCGGGAGTGTGGGAACTTAGGAATACATCCAAAATAATCGCTGTTTTTCCACTTCAGTCTTGATTTGCGTGGAATATACGGATTTACGGCGGGTTGTATTTGCGTAAAATCCAATCACGTTACGAAAGTTTTTCGGTGCAGTTTATTGGCTCTGCACTGTGTGTCCAAACAAGGAAGACAAACGAGGGAGAATCATTTGATGCCGACTCAAAACCGTCGTGGTGGAAAGCATTTGGCCGGAAGCGCTGGGTTGACTGCCAGCCTCTTCGTGCTGGCGTCCTTTGCACTGCTCGTGACTACCCTCACCGGGTGCAAACCTGCGGTGCCGCCGGGAAGCGTCACCGCCCTCGCGATAGCGGTTGACCAGGGTCAACTGGAACTGACCTGGACCAACCCCCCGGAGTCCAGTCTGACCGGTGTTCTGATTGTCCGGAAAACGGGTGGGTTCCCGTCCTCTACCACCGACGGCACCACGGTGTTCGATGCGTTGGGCGAGACCTTCCTCGACACCGGCCTCGCCAACGGCACCCGGTACTACTACGCCGTGTACGCCCATGACAAGAAGCCAAACTATGCCGCCGCCGCACAGGCCAGCGGCGTGCCCACGGTCAGCGCCGCACGGCCCGACGTTCTGGACAGCACGGCCGGCCTGGCAACCCAGATACAGGGCTCCGCGCTGCCCCCGGCGGCCATTGCCACGCTTCTGGAAGACCTGGCGCTGGCCGAGGAGGATTACCGCGCCGGGGATGACTGCGGCAGCGCCGCCAAACTGCATGATTTCCTCGACCACGTGCAGACCTTCCGCACCGGGCCCGACATTCCCCTGGCGGAAGACTTCTACAACCAGGCGCGCATGCTGCGCTTTGACATTCTGACCGGGATTCCGGTCAAGGCCGCGTGTCTCGGCGCCGAGCGGGTCGGGCTGACGGCGGACGCGGCGGTGGGCGCTGAAGACCTTGCCCACGTGATGACGACGGTGGAATTCGGCGAGCCCAAGGTGCAGTCGCTCATCGTTCAGGGCGGGTTGCTGTTTACCCAGGTGGACATCCCCGGCGCCGACGCCCTCAGCGGCACGCCGGGTGCGCCGGCAATACCCGTCTTCCGGCGTCTGATTGCCGCACCCCCGGGTGCGGAAGTCACATTCGACGTTCAGACGACGGAGGCGGAGAGCATTTTCATGAACCTCTGCCCGGCGCAGGAGGCCGCCGTGGATGCGCCTGATCCGTCCACCTTCGCCGACAAGCCGTTCTACCAGAACCCGGACGCCTACGGCACCAACGCCTTCTCCCCGCAGTGGGGGGGCTTTCTCACGGAATTGGGACCGGCGCGGGGCCTGCCCATGTACCTGCTTGAAATCCCGGCCGGCCAGTACAATCCGGTGACCCAGGAATTGAAACTCCGCAAGAGCGTCCAGGTGAACGTGCATTTCAAGGGCGGCACGGGCTTCCTTCCGGAGGACAGCAACAATGG
>CALDSM010000307.1 GCA_937923585.1 uncultured bacterium | reverse complement strand
CCTGGACCGCTGTGCAAACGCGATCGTGGTCTATGTGCTTTACCTGGTCAAGACGGTGTGGCCCTCCGGTCTGGCGGTGTACTACCCGCATCCACTGGGAAGGCCGGCATGGCAGGTCGCCGGGGCCGCCCTGGTGCTGGCCGCAATCACCCTGTTCTGCCTGCGCCACCTTCGCCGCCACCCCTATCTGATCGTCGGATGGCTGTGGTACCTGGGCACGCTGGTGCCTGTCATCGAACTGGTCCAGGCCGGCAAGTTTTCGCACGCCGACCGCTACACCTACCTCCCCTCCATCGGTGTGTTCATCATGGCCGCATGGGGTGTGGCCGATCTTGCCGCGGCCTGGCATGTGCCCAGGCGCGCCCTGGCGGCCGCCTCCGGCGCGGCGCTCATCGCGCTGACCGTCTGCGCGGCGGTCCAAACCCGCCACTGGCGCAGCGACGAGGCGCTCTTTGGCCATGCGGTCGCGGTCGGGCAGGAGAGCTGCATCGCCTACACCAACCTGGGCAAGGTCGCGGCGGAACAGGGGCGCGAGGAGGAGGCGAGGGACTACCTGAAAAGGGCGCTGGAACTGGACCCGACCTACGCCAACGCTCTCAACGATCTGGGCACGCTCGCAGTGGACCGGAAGAACTATGCCGAGGCCGAAACCTATCTGAAGAAGGCGCTGGAAGTGGATTCCAAGAACGTTGAGGCCCTTTACAATCTTGGCCTGGTCGCGAAGGAGCAAAGACGCCCCGATGAAGCCAAGGCCTTTCTAAACAAGGCGCTGGAACTGGAGCCGACCCATTTCAAGGCGCTGAACAACCTCGCCGTGGTCGCCATGGACCAGGGCCGCAATGACGAGGCCGAGGGCTATCTGAAGAGAGCGCTGGAATTGAAGCCCGACCATGCAAACTCCCTGAGCAATCTGGGCAAGATTGAAATGGACCAGAAGCGCTACGACGAGGCGATCGGATACCTCAAGAAAGCCTTGGATCTGGACCCGAAGTGCGTACCCGCGTGGCACAATCTTGGCCTGTGCCTGATGAACCAGGGAAAATTCGAGGAAGCCGCGCGGCAGTTCCAGAAGGCCCTTGAAACGGACCCGGACTATTTCCGGTCCATGAAGGCTTTGGCTGCCGCGCTGGTCAAATTGGGACGGCAGGAAGAAGCCGATGGCTGGGCCAAGAAGGTGGCGGAATTGGAGCAGGCCGCAGCGGCCGGGAAGTGAGTCCTGCAATGCCCGCCCGTGAGGACGGGCGCCGTGTTGAACCGTGGTGCGCTTGCGGTGTTTTATAATGACCGGCGGACCTTTGTTGACTGCGGAAGGCGTGGTGCATTTGTATCTGAACCGGTGATTCACTGAGTCTCATGGCGCATTCGAAGCCGTACAAGAAGATGAAACCGAACGGCAGGGAGGCTGCGGCAGGCCCGCCAGTCTCACCGCAGGTCTGTTGCCCGTCTCCGCAGATGGCCGATGCGCCGCGTCCCGGGAAAGGTGTCGTGGCGGCGGTCTGCGCGGCGCTGGCGCTCGCATGTGTGGCCGTGTACGGCCAGACGCTCTGGTTCTCGTTCGTAAACTACGACGACAACCTGTACATTATGGAAACCCCGCAGGTGCAGGCGGGGCTGAACCTGAAGTCCATCGGCTGGGCCTTTGTCACGGAAAAGGCGCTCTACTTTCATCCCCTGACCTGGATGTCGCTCATGCTGGACTGCAGCCTGTACGGCATGCACGCCGGGGGGCACCACCTCACCAATCTCATCCTGCATGCCGCAGCCACGGTGGCGCTCTTTCTGGCGCTGCGGCCGATGACGGGCGCGCTCTGGCCGAGCGCGGCCGTGGCGGCGCTGTTTGCGGTGCATCCGCTCAATGTGGAGTCGGTGGCGTGGGTTGCCGAGCGCAAGGGCGTGCTCAGCGGGTTCTTCTGGATGCTGGCGCTGGGCGCCTACGGCCTCTATGTCCGCCGGGGGGGCGCGCTGCGGTATGCGGCCGTGGCGGCGGCCTTTGCGGGCGGTCTGATGTCGAAGCCGATGGTGCTGACGCTGCCCTGCGCGCTGCTGCTGCTGGACTTGTGGCCGCTCGGCCGGATAAATTTCAACGACCCCTTTGGTGTCACGGCCAGAAAGATGGTCCGCCTGACCGTTGAGAAAATCCCCCTGTTCCTCCTCACGGCGCTTTCGGCCCTGAGCACCGTCTGGATGCAGTCACGCGGCCACAATATTGACGTCGCAGGCAAGGTTTCTCTCGCGACGCGGTGCGCCAACGCCCTCGTCGTGTACGTTCTCTATCTGATCAAGTTTGTGTGGCCCACGGGCCTGGCGGCGTTCTACCCGTACCCGGAATCGCGTCCGCTGTGGCAGGTGGCCGGCGCCGCGCTGATACTGGCGGCAATCACCGTGCTGTGCCTGAGCCAGGCACGCCGCCGCCCCTATCTGATGGTGGGGTGGTTCTGGTACCTGGGCACCTTCGCGCTCGTCGTCGGCATCGTGCGGATTGGCGACTTCTCCCGCGCGGACCGCTACACCTACCTTCCCCTGCTTGGCGTGTATTTCATGATCGTTTGGGGGTTGGCTGATCTGGCCTCGGCATGGAAGGTGCCCCGGCGCGCCGTTGCCGCCGCCGCAGGCGCCGCACTCGTTGCGCTGACCGTGTGCGCGGTCATACAGACCAGCCACTGGCGCAATGACTGGACGCTGTTCAGCCATGCAGTGGACGTGGGCGAGGGAAGCTGCATCGCCTACACGAACATGGGCATGGCCGCCAAGGAGCAGGGACGCCGGGAGGATGCCAAAGAGTATCTCAAGAAGGCGCTGGAACTGACGCCCGACTATGTCGCCGCCATCAACCATCTGGGCCTGATCGCCATGGACGAGGGGCGCCTGGACGAGGCCGCGAACTACATGAAAAGGGCTCTGGAGGTGAACTCCAAGGAGGTCAACGCCCTGAACAATCTGGGCCTGGTCTACATGGATCAGGGACGCAATGAAGAGGCCAGGGCATGCCTGGCCAAGGCGGTGGAGTTGCAACCGGAGGACATCAACGCGCTCAACAATCTCGGGAAACTGTACAGGGACATGGGCCGCTATGACGAGTCCGAGACCTGCCTGAGGAAGGCGCTGGAACTGAAACCGGACCACATCAACGCCCTGGTCAACCTGGGCGCGCTCTCCATCATTCAGAAAGACTATGACGAGGCCAAGGCCTGTCTGACCAAGGTGCTGAAATTGGACCCGGGGAACCTCAACGCCTACACCAACCTGAGCGCCATGGCGGACGCCCAGGGACTCCATGACGAGGCCAGGGCGTATTTGGCGAAGGCGCTGGAACTGAAGCCCAACGACACCAACACGCTTTACAACCTGGGAAAATTCGCGCTGGACAAGGGGCGCTACGACGAGGCCAGGACGTATCTACAACAGGCGCTCGATGCGGACCCGAAGTATACCGCCGCGCTCAACGGCCTTGGCATGATGGCCGTCAACCAGGGCAATTACGGCGAGGCCATGGGCTATTTGACCAAAGCGCTGGAGGTGGACCCGAAAAACGTCGAGGTCCTGTACAACCTGGGCGTGGCCGCGAAGGGCGAGAAGCGCTACGACGAAGCCAAGACGTATCTGACGAAGGCGCTCGAGGTGGACCCCAAGAATGTCAAGGCGCTCAACAATCTCGGCGTGCTCGCCATGGAACAGGGGAATACGGACGAGGCCGTGACCTGCCTGAAGAAGGCGCTGGAACTGAAGCCCGATCATGTCAACGCGCTTGCCAATCTGGGCAAAATCGCGATGGACAAGAAGAGTTATGAGGAGGCCAAGGCCTATTTCAAGAAGGCGCTGGACCTGGATCCCAAGAGCGTTCCCGCCCGGCACAACCTTGGGTTGGTTCTCATGAACCAGGAGCAGTACGAGGAGGCCCAGGCC
>CALDSM010000306.1 GCA_937923585.1 uncultured bacterium | reverse complement strand
GCTTATGGGGACCCGCCGGTTCACAGCGGATATGATGAGGAGGTGCAGGCCTATCAAACGGCGCTGTCCAGGATACACCGTGACGCGTCGAACCTGCCCATTGCCGAGGATACCATCCTCACGCTGCACCGCACCCTGCGCGGGGAGACGGAGGATGCCGGCCAGTACAGGACAAAGACCGGGGATACCGGCGAAGACTGTCCGGACGGACGCGGCCGTGTCCGTTTCAAGGCTGTGCCGGTGCGGTGTATTGCCGACTACATGCAGCAACTCATGGAACTTTGGCAGTCTTGCGAGCGGGAGCTGTGGGTACACCCGCTGATCGCCGTCGCCGCCTTCAATTTGGACTTCCGCTGCATCCGCCCGTTCAGCAACGGCAACGGGCGTGTCTCCCGGCTTCTGTTGCAGCTCCAGCTTAATCAACTCGGATTTGAAGCGGGAAGACACGTCGCGCTGGACCGGCTCATCGAGGAAAACAGGCAGCGCTATGGTGAAACACTGGAGCAAAGTTCGCGCGGCTGGCATGAAAAGCGGCACGACCCTTGGCCCTACATGAACTGCCTGCTGCACATCGTCAAGCTTGCCTGCCGCGAATTTGAGGAGCGCCTGAAATAGCCCCCGCGCAAAGGGTCTCCGCCTATTCCTGTTCCGCCTCGGAGACGAAGAGACGCACGTCGTGGTACCGGCCGTGCAGGTAAAGGGCTGAGCGGGCGGTGCCTGCGGGTTGGAAGCCGATGGCTTGCAGGCAGGCGGCCAGAGCCTCCTCTTTCGGCCCGGCGGGCGCGATGATGCGCCTGATCCCCCGCCCTTTCAGCGCCTCGCGCAGCAGCAGGCGCAGTCCGGCCCGCACGCCGTCACTGGCGTAGTCTTCCTCCTTGCGCAGGTAAAGCCATGCGCAGGCGAGTCCGGCGAGGCGGTCGGGCCGCACTTTGATGAGACCCATGGGCGCGCCGCCGCGGTCGGTGATCATGAACTCCTGCTCGTAGGAGCGGGGATGCAGCGCGTCCATCTCGCGGTCATAGCGGGTGGCCATGAGCAGGCCGCTTTCGTGGAACGTGAAGTAGGCGGCCTCGTTCCAGTTCTCCCAGCGGGTGAGCAGTTCGGCGTCGGCCTCCTCGATGGGCCGCATGACCACGCGCAGTTGCAACGCGGTCTTGGCCATCTTGGCCATCATCCACAGCGACGGGCGGCCCGTTCGCCCGAGTGACTCGTACACGCGCGTGAAATCCACGCCTGCGGAAGACAGCGTGTTGAACGCGGCCACCGCCCCCTCCATCCAGCCCCGCTGCGCGTCGCACCAGGGCTCGTGGGGCGTGCGGAAGTTGCCGGACAGCGCCTGATGCACGGCGGCGGAACCGCCGCCGCACAGGCCGCGCGCCCAGCAAGGAATGCACGCGGAGGTCGTGAGCGCGCCCACATCCTCGAAGCGCCGCAGTTCGGCCTCGTCCAACGGTGCGCCCGCGCCCAGCGCGCCCATTCGGAAGCCCTCACGGCCCGCGAGATACCCTCCCGGCCAGACGCCGCCGGACGCATCCACGGCCAGCGCATGCAGTCCCGACGGGTCGGTGCGGAACATGGGCGTGCCGTGGAAGATGCGCAGGAACAGCGTGGCAAAGGGCTCCACCCGGAAGTAGTGGTTCTTGAGCAGGCGGTCGGCGTAATGGGCCGCGTTGGCGCGCAGGCTGTCCATCGTCGCGGCGGGATCCAGGCCGGGTGTCCGCGCAAAGGCACCGTCCATGTCGAGATCAATGCGGTTGAAGCCGGCCGATTCCAGCGCGCACACCGCGCCGTCGAACCCGGCATGGCCGGGCCGCAGGACGATCCGGCCTGAGATCGTTTCGGGGTCCGTCTTGAACGCGGTTGCGATGCGGTCGAGGCGGTCCATGCGTTTTGCGGCGGCGCCCGTCAAATCCTTCATCGCCGCAGGCTTGTCCGAGGCGCTTTCAAACCATGCGCCGACGGCGTGGCCGCGCAGCGCTTCGGGCAGTCCCGAAAGCGGCAGTTCGTCATAACCAAGCGCCACAGTAAGCCGTTTCCCGGAGCTCTGCGCCTGGCGCAGGATATCGTCGAGCACGGACGCCAGCGGCCGCGGGTCCGCGCCGGGTTGCAGTGCGACCTCCAGCCGCAG
Organism: uncultured bacterium; assembly: GCA_937923585.1. GTDB lineage: Bacteria > Hydrogenedentota > Hydrogenedentia > Hydrogenedentales > CAITNO01 > CAITNO01. The sequence continues at coordinate 4,669 of CALDSM010000306.1, read as the reverse complement.
TTCCTTCTGCCGGCCTGAACGGGCAAACAGCATCTGCGCCGCCTGCCCGACAACGTTGCACGATTCCATGCAGGAAGAAGCGTTCTGACCGGACGGCTGCCGGGACCACCAGCCACGCCTTGGCGTGGGTTGGGCGGATGCCTCTCCTCCGGGTGTCCATTCCACGCGCACCAGGCACAGGCCCGGCTCGATTTCATACCGCTTCTGAAAATCCTCCTGGCGGGGTGCCTGCAGGATGGAGCGCGAGGCGCGCAGCCATTCCAGTTCACCGACGACCTCCTCCAGTTCCTTGCGCGGATGCTTGTCTTCCAGCAGACGGAGAATGCGGTTGACGGGCAGGGCGGGATAATGCTCCAGCACATCCCAGGAGGCCGCGTCGCACTCGAAACAGAAACACGTGTCCGGGTCCAGCGCGTAGCGCTTCCCGTCGCACATGAACCGATGCAAACACGGCCGTTCCATACTAGGTTTCGTTGACTCCGATCATCTCAAGAAAGAACTTGAACCACAGAGGACACAGAGGAAGAAGGTCATCGTGTCTTCATTGTCAATTGTCAATTAATAGCTGCCCAGCGTGCCCTTTGACCGGCTGTGGTCTTCCATTATCCGGAACACGACCAGCCCGATGCCGGTCCAAATGAAACAGTTGGCCAGCAGCCAGTAGAACGAGGGGTGCTGAAACACGGAAACAGGCGCGCCCGCGGCGTCAACCTGCCCCTTGATCAGCACGTACTTGAGGCAGATGGCCGCGTCGGTGACGGGCAGCAGGTGCAGGGGTACGGTGACAAACCAGGGCTGGCGCATGACCTCCTCGCGGGCAAACACGGCCAGGCCGAAGAGGGCCATGCGTATGAGGAACGCCACCTGGCCCACCTGCTTGAACACCAGCACAAGCCCGCCGACCATGAATCCAAACCCGATGAGGTTGAAGAAGGTCAGGGTGAGCAGCACCACCACGGCCAGTGTGTCCCAGTGCATGCTGCCGCCCACGGTGAAGGTCACCAGGAACACCATGACGCTGGACGAGAGGATGCTGGTGACGGACGCGACGAGGGTCTGGGCCATGAAGTTGGTGATGAGCCCGTGGGGGCTCATGCAAAGCTGCTCCAGCACGCCGGTGGTGGCCATGCCCTGCAGGCCCTGGGTGAACATGCCGACCACGCCGAAGGCGAACATGCCGATGATGAAGCCGAGCACGAAATTGGTGGCCGCCATCGGGTCTTCGATCTGGCTCATGGCCGAACCGACCATGGGGCGGCTGTAGATGAACCCGGCGATCATGACCATGAGCATGCCGTAGCCCATGATCATGCCGGTGACCGTGCGGAACCAGTAGCGCCGCATGATGATCCATGTGCGGACCAGTTCGGCCTTCATTACCAGGAAGAAACCCATGTCAAACCTTTCGTGGGCGGCGGGGCCGTTCAGGCCGCATCCGTCCCGGAACTATCCCTCTCTTCCGCATCCTGCAGGGGCTCGCCGGTGATCTGAAGAAACACGCTTTCCAGGTTCTGCTGGCGCTGGTGGACGGACAGCAGACGGCAGCCCAGCCCCCGCAGCCGCTCCGTGATGCCGTAAAGCGCCTCGGAACGCAGCGCCTCCTCAAAGGCCACCTTGGCCACGAGCACGGGCCCGTCGGCGCTCTGCTCCGTGGTCATCCCGAGCACGCCGGTGATATCGTTGAACTCGGCCGACTCGGGCAGTGCGCCCACCTTGAACGAGAACACCTGGTCGGAGAACAGGTCGAGCAGTTCGGAGGTCGGCTTGCAGGCGACCAGCACGCCCTTGTTGATGATGCCGATGCGGTCGCACAGTTCCTGGGCCACATGCATGTCATGCGTGGTGACCAGCACGCTGCGACCGTGCTGCCGGGTCAGTTCGATAATCTTGTCCTTTATGGCGCGACTGCTCTGCACGTCCAGACCGGTGGTCGGCTCGTCGAGCAGCAACACGTTCGGGTCGGCGATGAGCGCGATGCAGATGGCGAGTTTCTGCTTCTGGCCGCGCGAGAGCTTGCGCACCTCGGTGTTCTTCTTTTCCTGAAGGCCAATAAAGTCGAGCAGGTCGTGGGCGCGTCCCTTGAGCACGCTGCCGCGCACGTTCTTGAGGTTGCCGTAGTACATCAGGTTCTCGTAGGGCGTGAGCGGCCACATGCTGGTGCGGGTGCCCTCGAGCACGACACCCACCTTTTCGAGAATCTGCCTGCGTTTCTTCTCCACGTCGAGCCCGTCCACCAGCACGCGGCCCTTGTCGGGACGCACCAGCCCGGACACCATCTTCACCGCGGTGGTTTTGCCGGCGCCGTTGGGGCCGAGCAGGCCGAAGATCTCGCCCGGCGCGATGCCGAAGCAGATGTCCGCCGCGGCGTGGACCCGGTTGACCTTGTACCAGCGGCGCCGCCGGGTTTCCTCGTCCAACTGGAGCACATGCCGGGTCGTGAAGACCTTGTCAATGTGGTCCATTTCCACCATGTATTGGCTCATACAGACTCCGTGGGGCGGTGCATGTGGGTCGCATCGAGCGCGCGCTGCGCCTTCTCCGGGTCTCCCGTCTCGTCCACCAGCACCAGATACTCCAAGTACACGCTTTCCAAGTTGCGCATTACGTGAATCATGACGACGAGGGTGAGACTGCCCGTCACATGGTACAGCAGGCCCAGCAGCAAGGCAAACACGAGAAACTCCGCCGAGCCCGCGATCGTGTTCTGGTAGAAATGGTCATGCACCAGTGAAAAGAGCAGCGCGGTCACGACAATCGCCGTCCATGCGCCGCCGGGCAGGACCGCCAGGAGCGGCTGGGCTGCCGCGCGGTAGATGATCTCCTCAACTGCGGCCACACTGAAGAAGCGCGACATGATGAACGGGTTGTCCGCAAGAAACCGGCCCAGTCCGCGCAGGTCGCAGAGGTGGGCAATGGTGTCGCGCAGCACCCGGTGGGTGGAATACAGGGAAAGGGCGAACACGAGGTGGCCCAGGGCCAGGCCGAGCACAATCGCCGCCGGAGAGACCAGCGCCCGGGTAAATGCGCCGTATTCCCACGCCAGCCGGCTCGCCAGCAGGAACAGCGGCGTTTGCAGCAGCAGGGCCGGGAGGCTGATGCGCCCCGGCTCCCCGGCGGGTCGGCGGCGCAGGACCGCCAGCCCGGCCCATCCCACATAGGCCAGCAGGAATGCGACGAAGGCCACCTTCACCCGCCGTCCTCCGCTGCGTCCCCGGCGAGCGTCTTGATCATTTCCTGCAGGGAAAAACCGGCCGCGCGGGGCCTGGCGCGGCGGACTTCATCAAACTCTTGGCGCAGCAGCCCGTAGCCGTAGACGTCATGCAGTTCACCGTCGCGCAGCACATGCCTGGGCATGGACAATTCGCGCTTCGCGCCGGCCATTTCGAAGATGCGCCAGGAAGCCGTGTTGAAGGCGTAGATGTAGGCGCCCACGCGGTGCAGGTTCAGTTCGTCGAAGCAGTACTCCAGGGCGCGGTAGATCGCAATGGCCGTGACCGTGCGGCTGCGCAGGTGCTTCATGCCGATGTACAGATCAAGACTGCACGAACGGTTGCGCCAACTGATGTTCTGCAGGGAAATCAGCCCGATGGGGCCCATGCTTGGCGAGTCAATGAGCAGGTAAACGCCGCCGGGCATAGTGTGGCCGACGCCGCGCCCGAGCATCATCACAATCCGTTCGCGCACCTGCCGGGGCGACTGGGCGGGGTCGCCGTAGAGGAAGTGATGGAAGTCGGGCTCCTCCATCCAGGCCACCACCGTGTCGAGGTCGTCGCGCTCGGCGCGGCGGATGCAGGCGTCGGTCTTGAAGGGCATGGCGGGTTATCCTTCCCGGCCCGGCGCGGTGCGCGACCGCGCCATGGTCTCGATGTCATGCCAGGCCCCGCCGGAATACAGGACCTGCCGCTGCACACCCCCGCTGACAAAACCCGAATCGGCCAGCAGTGCGCGCAGTTCGGGTTCGGTGTCGAGGCAGGTGCCCAGCACCTTGTCCAGATGCATGCGGCCGAAGGCGCGGTCCAGCAGGAATTGGACGGTTTCGCGGCCGACCGGCCCGGCGTGGTCGGCCGGGTCAATCAGCAACGCCATAATCTCGCAGAACACGGCCTCGATGCTGACACCCCGCAGGCCGCAGAAGCCTCGCACGCGCCCGTCGCTGTCCTCGACGGCAAAGAACTGGTTGCGGCTGACATCCTTGGACCCCAGCATTTCGGCCAGTTCATCGCGGCTCGGCAGCACCGGCTCGCGCCGCCCATCGAGCAGGGCCGCCTTGGGCCGCTCCATGCGGTACACCTCCAGCAGGAATTCGGCATCGTCCGGGTCGGCGGTGCGAATCAGGGTGTGTTCCAGGGCAATCATGGTCCGGCGGTTCCTGCCAGATACACAAAAACCGGGGCAGACGCGCGGGCGCGCCCCGGTTGAAGGGTCCTGGTGCTGTTCAGACTACTTCGCCAGTTCGTTCTTCTTCTCGTAGCGAAAGTCCTGCCATGCCCGCCAGACGGCATTCATGAAGTTCGTGAATGCATCGGCCTTGGTGGTCGTTATCGGCTTGATGTGTTTCATGCTCTTGGTCCCTCGTTGTCAAGAGTTATTTGCGGCCATATTAAAGCACAAACGCCTGCGGGAAGATCGGAAGAGCGTCGTGTAGGGAAAGAGTGTAGATCTCGGTGGT
>CALDSM010000305.1 GCA_937923585.1 uncultured bacterium | reverse complement strand
CACCCAAACCGGGTTCGCGCAGGACACAAATCGTAAAGAGAAGGACCCGACATGCTAGAATGATAATGTTGACGGACTGGCACAACCGTCGGAACAGCTCCAAGACGGGCTTGATAAACGGAACTGCGGAATGATCAGCCAAGAAACGGTCAAATTGCTGCGGAAGGACATCCTCGAGATTGCGGCGCGGCACGGCGCACGCGATGTCCGCGTGTTTGGCTCTGTGGCGCGCGGGGACCAGCGTGAAGATTCCGACCTGGACTTGCTGGTGCGTTTCGACCCTGATCGTTCGCTCCTTGACCACGGCGGGCTTGTGGTCGATCTTGAGGAGTTGCTTGGTATTCCGGTGGATGTTGTCAGCGAAAACGGCATGCGGGAACGCTTTCAGGAACGCGTTGCAAAGGAGGCCATTCCGCTTTGAGGGGCGATCATCTCAGGCTGTTGGACATCCTGGACGCATGCGAAGTCATTTTGCAGTACACACCCGAATTACACCGTGCGTTTGACGAAGACCCGCCGCTTCGCAGCCACATCCTGTTCCACATCCAAATCATTGGGGAGGCCACATCCAAGTTGTCGCAATCGTTGCGAGATCGATACCCGGATGTTCCCTGGAAGTCAATAGCACGAATGAGAAACCTGATTGCCCATGTCTATTTCGGTATAGACTGGAATGAGGTGTGGCAGGTGGCCTGTCGCGATATTGCGCCGCTCAAAGCACAAATTGAGGCAATCCTTGCCGCGAAGAATGAAGACGCGGAGTAATTGGTCTCATACTCCCAAGTGTGGGTGTCCGCAACGGACAATGTGGCTGTTGACCGAAATCGGCAAGACTTGTGGATTCGCCATTCTCGGTCCGCAATTCTTGCCCCGCTGTCACGTCGCCGTATATGAGCGCCAGTACAGAAACGCATACCAGTAGTTCATCCACCGGCGCGGATCGCGCATGCGCCACAGTGTGCGCAGTATGTAGCGGGGCCGCAGGTAATACCGCCGGTAGGCGGACTTCACCGTTTCCGCGAGATGGTCCACGTCCCGGTATCCCTTGGGCACGTAAGACGGAACCATCATGTCGTCCGCCTCCTGAAGAATCACACCCTCCTGCGCCGCGATGGCCGCGAGCGGCGTGCCCACCTTGATGTGGTAGGGATAGAAGATGAGCCAGTCCACATTCAATTCGCAGACAAAACGCAGCGTCTGCTGGGCCAGTTCCGGCGTGTCGAAGGGCAGGCCGAATATCACCGACCCGCGAATCTCCATGCCCGCCTTGCGCGCCCAGCGAACCGCATTCCGCGACTGCTCGAGTGTAATGCCCTTCTGAATCGAGTCCAACAGGAACTGGCTGCCCGACTCAAGTCCGTAATAAACGCTGTAACATCCGGACTTCGCCATCCGCTTGAGCATTTCCAGCGAGACGGAGTTCACCCGCCCCTGAACGGTCCAGGTAATGCGGATGCGCGCCTCGTCCAGCAGGTCGCAGAACCGCCTGATCCACGGGTAGTTGATGCAAAAGTTGTCATCCCAGAAGATCAACTCGCGGATGCCATAATCCCGCACCAGTTCCTTCACCTCTTCCAGCACGTTCTCGGGCGAACGGCGCCGGTAACTAGGCGCGTATTCCCCGCCCTGGTAGCAGAACTTGCACTTACCGTAAGAGCAGCCCCGTGCAGTGATGATGGTCGTGACCGGAAGCCGGTGGTACTGGTTGGGAAGTGGTATGTAGGCGTCCTGCTGGTAAATGCTGCGCAGCGGAAAAACCATCGCATCCAGATTTGTGATCGGCGGCGCCTTTTCTGTCGCCCGGATGACACCTTCGGTGTCGGTGTAGATGATGCCCTGAACGTCCGCAAGGGATGTGCCCTGCTCCAGCGCCGTCAGCAGTCTCGGCAGCACCAGTTCGCCCTCGCCCGGCACCACCACGTCCAGATACGCGCATTCGCGAAGCACCTGGCCGTAAAAGGAGGTCACATGCGGCCCCCCCATGATCACCTTCACGGCGGGGGCGGCCTTCTTCACGGCCTCCGCCAAAGCATAGGCGGGTCCCGCCAGTTTGGTCGTGCAGGAAATGCCCACCACGTCGGGACGCCTCTCAAGCACCTCGGCGGCGGTCCCGTCCACGCCCAGCCCCTTGATGGCGGGGTCCACGAAATTCACCTCATGGCCCGCCTTCACCGCCGCCGAGGCCAGATACCCCACCCCCAGCGGCGGAAGATTGCCCCGCTTGATGCCGGTTCCGGCGCTGTACGCGTTGATCAGGTCAAAAGGAGGAAGAACCAGTGTCAGTCTCATCAACAAACTCCGTCGGCGGAATAGTCGGGCCTCTTCTAGCAAGCGGCCCAGAACCCCTTCCCCACTCCGTCAATTTCAGGACAAAATCTTATTCAATGGCGTTCCGCAGATAAACCGCGCCATTGCGAAAGCCCTCCCAAAGAGTCTATCACGCCCTCTTTCACACACACAACCACAGGGAAAGCGCCGGGACCCGCTCCACGGGAAGCGCCCAAAAGGTAGACGCGGCATCCTGCCCATCTCTCAATCGAATTCAGCTCACCACGGCTGGCACCGACCCCGGCAGAATCCGTACTATGTTGCGCACACCGGCACGCACGGAAAGCCCAGTCTGCGGAAGGAGACCCAGAATGCCCCTAACGCCCCACACGGAAAAGCATTTCACCGCCGGCGAAACCGTGCGCGATGTCGTGATTGGCATGTCGGACGGGTTGACCGTGCCCTTTGCGCTCGCGGCCGGACTCACCGGCGCGATTTCGCAGACCCACGTCATCGTGACCGCGGGACTGGCCGAGATTGCCGCAGGCTCCATCGCCATGGGCTTGGGCGGCTTTCTCGCCGCACGCGGTGACGCCGAGCACTACTTCAGCGAACTGAAACGCGAGGAGGAGGAGATTGTGACGCTTCCCGAACGCGAGGCCGACGAGGTGCGCGAGATCTTCAAAACCTACGGACTCACCGCGCAGGAAAGCGAAAGCGTCGTGCAGTCATTGCGCCAGCGGCCCAGGGACTGGGTCCGTTTCATGATGCGCTTTGAACTGGGACTCGAAGAGCCCGACCCCAGACGCGCCTGGCAAAGTGCGCTCACTATCGCCGGGGCCTACGTGGTGGGCGGATTCATCCCGCTCAGCGCCTACATGTTCACGCCCGCCGCCCACACCGCCCTGTGGCTGTCCGTGGTGGTGACACTCGCGGCTCTGGGTGTGTTCGGCTGTGTCAAGGGCCATTTCAGCGGCGTGCCCATCGCCCGCAGCGCCATTCAGACAATGTTGGTCGGCGGTCTCGCCGCCGCCGCCGCATTCACCATTGCCCGGATGATTTCCTGACCCGACCACCGAACACGGCCCGATGAAAAAACTACCTGCTTTCTCACTGTGTTCGTCCGTGTCTCTCCTTGTCCGTCCGTGCGAGACGCATCCTAACCGCACTTGGTCTGGCTGCGCAGCGCCTTCATCCCCGTCAAACGCCGCGTAATTCCAAAAGGCCGCACGAGGAAATGATACACGGCCATGGTGACCGCAACAGACACTGCCAGCAGCATCACCACCCGCACCGGCAATGGCAGATTCATGTGGACGATGTACCACCCCGGAACGACTATTCCTGCCTGGTGCAGTATGTACACGGGCAACGCCGACTCTGCCAGATAATCCAACGAACGGTTTCGTCGATTCAGGTATTCCCGTCCGAAACCAAGCAGACCGATAATAATGCAGAGGCCCGCTACCGGACTGAGCACATGATAGGGAATGTGCCGCAACATTTCCGAGTCCGGGCCGTGCGACAGGGACCATATGGCAATCACTCCTGCCAATGGCCCCACAATCGCCGCGCGACGCCATTCGCGCTGCACGGCCTCGGCAATGGCGGGCTGGCTGCCAAGGACAAAACCAAGCATCAGCATGGCGCTGTAATAGAAGAAGTTGGCCCAGTCGTTGTAAAGGTTCTGGTAGCCGGGCCACCAGATGCGAAGTCCCTGTATCAAGATAAGCACGGGAATGGGCCGATAGATGTGCCAGGAGTGCCGCAGAACAAGCGTGCCCTCCTTCGCCAGCAACCGCCGAAATACCGGCAACCACAGCAGCGTGAAGACGAAAAGGTATATCAGGAACCACAACTGGCTCCACGTGAAGTAGTCGAGGCTGGTGAAGAACTTCGGCAGATACTGCCAGAACGTCAGGTCCTGCCCCGGCATCATCACCCGCTCGTAATAGCCGACCACCACGCACAGCGTGACCGTACCCGCCAGAAACGGAATGAAGATGCGGTTCACTCGCTCGCGCAGCACCGCCCGTTCCCCCCGCAACGACCAGGACGCGTGCAATGACCAACCCGCCAGTACAAAGAACAACGGCATGTGCCACAGGTGGACAAAACTGGTGAAATTGTTCAAGGCCGGCGTCAAGTCCGGGCTCTTGATGGGATAATACGGCGGCACGTCATACACCTTGCCGACGTGAAAAGGAAAAAGCAGATAGGTTGCGAACACCCGAAGCCAGTCAATGTCATAACGCCGTTTATTCATGCCAGAAGTCCCACCCTAAACCGGGGCGCATGGTACTACGCGGGGCCGGCAAAGACAAATGGAAGCGATAGACCCTCAGAGCGTGCTTGCCAGAAAGAATATGTGTATTGACGAATGACGTATTCTGGTTGTACACTGCCAGTATCGGACAGTCAAGAGGCTGGGACGGAAATGGGCCGTTACGGGGAAGTGCAAGGCCACGAAAATGGGGACTTTCCAGGCAAAGAATTGCTTTGTAGCATACGTGGGTAGCCGACACGGTTCGGGAATGGCCTTCGGGCGGACGGAAGAGGAGTCCTTTATGAACATCAATGCTGCGCGGGTTAAGGACAATCCACGAAGGCGGACGCGTCTTCTTCACCCGTTGCTTGCGGTGGCTCTTCTGTTCACCGCGCCTGCCTGGGCGGCCGGCGTCTTCCGCGTGGACGGGACGTCTTCGGCAGTCGCGCCCGATGGACAGTCTTGGACAACCGCCTACAAGACGCTTCAGGCGGGCGTGGACGCGGCCTATGCCGCCGGAGGCGGCGAGGTGTGGGCCAAAGCGGGCGTTTACACGGCGGCAACGAACCCAGTCTTGGTAATGAGGCCGGAAGTGTCGCTGTACGGCGGCTTTGCCGGGTCGGAAACAGCCCGCGGCGAGCGCAACTGGCCCGCAAATGTAACCGTCATAGACGGGGCAAACGCGCGCCGCTGCGTCAACGGCACGGACAATGCCGCGCTCGACGGCTTCACCATAACGCGGGGCCACTCCGACGGAGGAGGAGGCATGAAGAATGACCACGCCTCGCCGACAGTGTCAAACTGTGTGTTCACCCAGAATTCGGCGGTCAGTTTTGGCGGGGGAATGTACAATGCTTTGTCCTCGCCAACCGTGACAAACTGTCTGTTCACCCAGAACACCTGCGGCCACAAAGGGGGCGGAATGAACAATTTCTCCTCCTC
>CALDSM010000304.1 GCA_937923585.1 uncultured bacterium | reverse complement strand
ACTGTGCTACGAGACAGTCTCGATTGTGCTCGGAACAGCCTTGATACTGCAGATCTGCTGCAACGTTCTTGGGCATGACGTGACGACTGTGACTATTCTGGCTTCCTTTCCGATTCCATATTGGATCATGGTTTGGTTCCGAGCACGACATTTCCGCTCGATGCTTGGGTCTGGATGCCTTCTTTCAATCGGCGCATTCCTTTTCTGTGCTATATCTGGGGAGATGCTCACATACTTCTTTGGCGCGCTGACGCCTTCGCATGCGGACCTGGTCTCCCTTCTTTTCATTCTAGATCTGTACACCCCGTTGTGGGTTGGTTTCGGCTCAAGGCTGCATGGGATATTTCGCCAGTCCCAAACAACTGAAACAGGGAGCGACGAGGAGGAGTGCGGTCAATCAGCAGACGCAGTACAGACGCAGAACGCTCCACCGAAAGAGAACGATTGACGTCAACACAAAGTGTAATGCCAACGTTCATAATCGTGGCCTGACCGAAGTGACGCGCGGTTGCGAAGACAGGGGTGTTGCAGGTGCAAAGTGGCAACGAGGATAATGACGATACGTGGAGGCATTAAGAGTTCAGTGAACGGAACTTGGGGCTACGGGAAATGGCTAACGTAATCGGTTTGGTCTCGTTCATTGGCCTTGTTGCTGTGGTTCCATGCCTTACATGCATTTTTGCTTTTCTTCAAAGGTGTAACAACTCCCGTGTCAGGTTGTCTTGCGAGATTGCCTCCGTGGTAATCGTGGTGCTGTCAGTCCTGCCGCCCGTGAGGGACTTGAGTGAGTTTAACCGGGGGTATCTGGAGTATCTGGCGATATTGGCATGGATACTGGTGGCATTCTTCCCCGTTTTGTACTGGACCATGGTTTGGTACCAGGCCATCGAAACCAAATTGAAAGAGGGGGCGGGATGCCTTGGGCTGTTGATCGTGGGGATGTTCTTCAGCGTATACGTTGAGATTCCACAGTTCTATGTCGGCAGGCTTGAATTGCCGTATGACCAAGTATTTCAGGCACTCATGGTGTTTCTTGTATACATTCCGCTCTGGATAGGACTGGCTGGAAGGTTGGATGCGATTTGTCGCCATTCTGCAACCTCTGAAAAAGACAACGGCGGCAAGGAATGCGGCCAATCAACAGACGCAGTACCGACGCAGAACGCTCCGCCGAAAGAGAACGATTGACGTCAACACACGGTGTGATGCCAACGTTCATAATCGTAGCCTGACCGAAGTGACGCGCAGTTGCGAAGACAGGGGTATTCCAAGTACAACGTGGCAACGGGGATAACATGACCGAGTTTGCCATAGAAATTGCCCTAATCATGTGGGCTGAGACCTTGCTGATGTGCCTCACCGGTCTCTGGGCTTTGCGTCAGGGGCGGCTGAATTCCACTTTTCGGCTGTGTTACGAGATTGGACTCGTATTCCTCGGTGTGATCTGGGCTCTGCAATACGCGACACGCTCCGCAACGGACTTCAATTTCGCTGGATGGATGCTCGCGCCATTCTTTCCCGTACCGTACTGGATCCTGGTCTGGAACCAGACCATGCATGCCAGATTGAAAGAGAGTTCGGGATGCCTGGCGCTCGTCGTCGCCTTGATGTTCTTCAGTGTGTACGTTGAAGTTCCGGTGGGCCTTGTACTTAGATTTCGACCCCCATATAACCAGATATTCGGGTTCCTCGTGGTGCTCGTTCTGTATCTTCCGCCCCTGCTCGGACTGGCGGCAAGAATACGCGCGATGCTTCGCCAAATTCGACGTCCCGAAATGTATTTGCCGGAAAGAAGCAATCAATCACCACAAGTCGCGGAAATGGAGGAAGTCTCCGAGAGGAAGCCCGAGTAGCGCCACGACTCACAGCACCGCTGACGACGTCAAGAGCTGCCAATGTGGAGTGGGATGTCTGTTGCGCGACATGCATGAAACGCGAAATCATGTTCCTTTATGGACTGCGGTGGCAGCGACACCGCAGTCCATATTGATGCTTTTTCCAGGTTGATGTGGTTAAGGGTTGTGTTCGCTTAATGCTGCCCCTATGATTGGCCGTGCGGAAGATAACCGGAACGTTAATCCCATGCTTCAACGGCTTGAACCGGTTCCAAATAGAATCGCCGCCATTGACCAGGCGCGCGGCTACGCCATTCTGGGCATGATCCTCGTGAATGTGCTGGGGCATTTCGACTGCATTCCGTGGATGCTCAAGCATCACCGGGAGGGATTCTCGTACGCGGACACCATCGCGCCGCTCTTCATCTTCATCGTGGGCATGGGGTTCCGGCTGAGTTTCATGCGCCGGGTCGAACGGGACGGGCTGTCGCGGGCGCGGCGTGACGCGCTGCGCCGCTATCTGATCCTGTGTGGGCTGGGTCTGCTTTACGGGTTCTTTGACCTCAAGGTGAGCGTCTGGGACGCGCTGCTCGACATCGGCATGGCCGGCATACTGGCCTTGCCCTTCATGCACCTGGGCGTTTCGGCGCGTCTGGCCGCCGGGACATGTATGCTCGCGCTGTATCAGGCACTCTTCTCGCTTGTTGGCTATGGCGCCTGGGTCATGACCGAGAGTATCAACGGCGGCCCATTGGGGCCCCTGAGTTGGGCGTTCATCCTCCTTGCGGGAACCGTTGCCTGGGACCTTGTGGCGTCCGCGCGCCCTTCGCGCATCATGGTTGGGTGTGTCGCGGGAGCATTGGTATTCGCCGCTGCGGGGTGGGCGCTGCGCGCCCCATGGCCCGGACTCAAACCGTTCTGGCCGTTCACCCAGTACGGAATGAGCGCGCCGTACCCGGTCTACTCGACGGGATTGTGTCTCCTGACGGTCCTTGCTTTCTACCTGCTTTGTGATCAGGGTAAACTTCGGTTGCCTCACTTGACGGTCTTGGGGCACAATCCGTTGGCCGTCTACATTTTGCAGGCGGTGCTGGCGCTGGTCACGGGCGTGATTGTTCCACAAGGCGCACCCTGGCCGGCTGCACTCGGCTCCTTTCTTGCAGTCTATCTTGTGTGTTACTGCGTGGCCTTGTGGCTGTTTCGGACCGGCCGGATTATCAAGCTATGAACGGGGACAGGCCCCCTGCCCGGCATGAAACTTGACTCGACCCCATCGGCTGTGGGTAACATAATGAAATTAAACGACTTGCTGGAAGGTTTTCAGTGACAGGAAAGGTTTCGCCCACGGAGCGGCGAAGCGGCGGTTTAGTCAATGCGCTGGGATGCGTGTTCGCCAAGCATGGAGGGCAGAGCCCGTGACGATGACGAAACGAGAGTTGGTGATGCTGGTGGCCAACCGGCTGGGCATGACGCAAAGCGACGTGTCCCGAATCATTGAGGGCGCTTTTGAAACGATCACGAAGTCGCTTTCCGAGGGGCACCGCTGGGAACTGCGCGACTTCGGCGTCTTCGAGGTGAAGAGCCGCGCCTCGCGAATCGGGCGCAATCCGCGCACCGGAGAGCAGGTCCCGGTGTCGGAGCGTCGCGTCGTGACGTTCCGCCCCGGCAAGCGCATGAAGGAAATGGTCTCGGGGACCGAGGGCGAGCCGTCTTCCGGCCCGGATGCCGCGGAATCCGCGGGGGGCGCAGACTGATCCCCGGACCAAACGCTGAGCCCCGGAGTTTTTCGCCGATGTCTTCCGATCACGCCAGCGACACCCGCATCCTGCTCGCCGCCGACACCAGCACCCGTTACTGCACCGTTGCCGCGTGCCGCATGGGCCCGGATTTCAGCAGCCCGCTGCACCTGCTCGCCGAAACCGCCGTTGACCGGCACCGCCTCCATTCAGAGCGCCTGATTTCAACGGCGGACTGGGTGCTCAAGGAAGCCGATTCCACGCTGCAGCAGGTCGGCATGCTCGCCATTTCCAACGGTCCGGGCTCCTTCACGGGGCTGCGCATCGGCAGTGCTGCCTGGAAAGGTCTCGCACTCGCCTGCAGTCTTCCCCTGGTGGCCGTGCCCACGCTCGACGCGATGAGCCGACTCGCGGCCCCTGCCGACACATTGGTGGTTCCGATGCTTGACGCCCGGATGAATGAGGTCTTTGGCGCGGTCTACCGGTATGTGAACGGGGTGCGCCATAAACTGACTTCCGACATGGTCTGCCCCGTGGAGACACTCCTGGCCGCCATTCCGAATGGCTTGGACATCCCCTTGATCGTGATGGGCGACGGGGCCGAGCGTTTTGGCGAAACGGTGCAGCGCATCCGCCCCGATGCCGCCTTCATGCCGCAGACACTTTCCATGCCCCGCGCCTCCGCCGTGGCCTTGGAGGCGATGTCCATGCTTGCGGCGGGAACACGCACCGATCCGGGGGCAGTGTCCCCGGTGTATCTGCGGAAGTCTCAGCCGGAGATGGTGCGCGACGTTCAGACCGCCGCCGCTGCTGCGAAGAGCGGCAGGGTAGATCGGAAGAGCACACG
>CALDSM010000303.1 GCA_937923585.1 uncultured bacterium | reverse complement strand
GGCGCGGCCTCGTGCCGCCCTGGTGTGCCCGTGCCACTGACGCGGCCACGGTGCGCACCCCTATCCAATCTTCCGGGCCAGTTCCCGCGCCTTGTCAGCATCCAACTCCGCATAGACTTCCGTGATATTTGCGTGTGAGTGCCCCAATAGCACCTGTGCCCCGTCCAGTCCCGCCACACCCCGCGCCCGTGTCGCGGCCCCGTGCCGCAAAGCGTAGGGAGTCCACGGGGCTATCCCCGCCGCCGCATTCACCCGCCTTATGGCACGGGCCAACGCCACCGCGTCATACCTGTCCCCTACCTTGCGGTCCGTCCGCGTCGGGTTGGGTTTCATTCCGGCGGGGCGGTGGAATCCACATGCCGCATGGCGTTGCGCCAGTGCCTCTCGTGGGTTGAACAGGGGTGCGTCATCGGGCCGTAACAGCAGGGGACGCAGAATGTCTTGCGCAAGGGGACCAAAGAAAAGCGTCCGCATCTTCCCTTTGCCAGCGTTCTTGTGGTGCTCCAATGCGGCGCACCATACATCCCCCGTGCGGTCAATCATGCCCGGAGTCAGTGAAAGCAACTCGGAAGGTCGTGCCCCTGTCAAGTCCAGCAGCCGCACAACCGCTTGCAGCGCGTCCGGAAGGTGTTTCAGGGTTTCTTCCATCGCCGCCACCGGGACGGGCCGCACCTTGCGGGGCTCTCGTGCCGCCGTCCGTCCAGCCTTGATACCCGGCACCGCCTTTAGCGTCTGCCAGAGCACGGCGGGGGCCAATTCCTCTGCCACACCCCAACGCCACACCGCCTTAACCGCCTGTAGCGTCTGATTGATCGTGCCGCGGGTATAACGCGCCTTTGTGGTTCCGTCAGGCCGCGTGACGCTGCGCTGTGCCATGTCATTCAGCATGTTTCGCAAACGCTTGGGGCCGAATTCATCCAACACCGTCAATCCGTGCCGCTCTTTCAGTTCCCGAAGTGCAAGGCGCATATATCCGCCTACGGGAAGGTTGCCGGGGTCTTTCTCAAAGCGTTCTGCCAGCCCCCCCACTGTCAGCGCAGACGGTGCGGCCCCGCCCCGCCGCGCCACCGGGGCCGGTATTGCCCCCGTGCGTGTCCACTCTGCCATGAAGTCGCGGTAGCGTTGCATCGTGGCGGGGTCATCGGCCTTCCCGAAGTACCGGCACGACCTGTCAGGCAACCGGATGTATGCCTGTCCCGTGGGGCGGTGAATCAGATACCCTTTGAGTTCGGGCCGGGTGCGTTCCCCGTTCCCCTTTTTCGTGCGTCGTGTCTTTCCTAAAACGGACATTGGCGCGGCCTCCATTGCTTTCTTTGGCGTAGTCACTACGCCATTTTCTGCAAGGATTGCCGCGCCAACGCACATTGTTGGGAGTCGCTAAGTAGCGACTCGGCAACGATTTAATTCTGGTGGGTCGTGGGGGAGTCGAACCCTCGACCTTGTGATTAAGAGTCACCTGCTCTACCAGCTGAGCTAACGACCCAGAAAAGAAGAAAGAAATGGAGCGGGAGACGAGACTTGAACTCGCGACTTTAACCTTGGCAAGGTTACACTCTACCACTGAGTTACTCCCGCTCAGTGCCACAAATGTTAGCAGACTTTTCGGGGCCGTGTCAAGCCCGTTTTGCCGGGAAACATGGGCGGGGGGGCAACCGCCAAATTTGCCGCGACGCACGGGAAAGACACGATTTGAATTGGCCTGTTGGAACAGGTTAAACAGTATAAGGGTCGCTAGAGCGGAGTGTACTTCCGACTTCGGACAAAACAGAAAGTGAAACCATGATGACACGACCTGCTGCCGTTTGGGTTGCGCTATGCTGCGCGTTTGCGCTTGCGGGCGCGATGGGGGCGGCGGAGCCTTTCAAGCCGGATGGTTTCCCGGTGGCAACCCAGTTTTCTCCGGTGCCTGCGGGGGAGGGGTGGAAGGGTGAAGAGGGGTCCCTGTCCGGGGAGGTGCTGCGGGCCACGATAGACAACATCCTCGCCCATGGGTTCACCGGCATTGAGGCGCCGACTCACCGGCCGGCGGAGGAAGAGGCCATCCTCCTCCAGTATGCGGCGTCGAAGGGGATGTTCGTCACCCACAACGCGGGCGCGCTGGAAGGGTTTGAGCGGACCTCCCCTCCCCCGGTGTGCGTGTACTCGCCGAAGTATGCGGACGAGGTGCGCGCGCGCGCCGAGGCCGCCCTGGCGCCGATGAAAGCCGTCCCCCATGTCTGCAACGCGTTCACCTACCAGGATGAGCCGTTTCACTGGGGCGCCCAGTCCTTCGGCTACAACGACGAGGTCAAGGCCGAATTCCGGAAGCGTTACGGGTACGCGCTGCCCGCGGACCTGGTCGGCATCCGCGACAATCCGCACCAGTGGCTGGATGTGATCAATTTCCGGTCCGCCTATTTCCCCGACGGCTGGCGGCAGGTCTACAAGGCCGTCAAGGCCATCAACCCCGACTTCAAGGTCATGCTGACGCACGACAGCCACAACACCTTCGGCGGCGGCTGCACCTCGCATTCGGAGCTGGCCATTGACGACGTGTTTCACTGGGGCGGCGACTTCGCCGACCTCTTCGTGTTCGACATCTACCCCTACATGATGTTTGACTTCCGTTTTGGGCGGCCCGCCCAGCTTCCCAAGCCCCGCATCAGCCAGGCCCACTATTCCTTTGCGCAGATGCGCGCCCTGACCCGCGCGCATAAAAAGGAAATGGGGTTCTGGGTCGGCACCTACAATCCAGCGTGGTTCGCCCCGTACCTTTGCCCCGAACTCGCCGCCATGCACTGGAGCGAGCGGGAAATGAGCATGACCGCCGTCGCCGCGGGCGCGGATTATCTTCTGACGGGCTACAAGATTCCCGTGGATGCGGGGCACTGGGAGAGTTTCGGTGACGGGCTCCGGCTGCTCCAGAAGGCGAGCGCGCGCATCCTGGACGCGCCAAAGGTCAAGGCAAAAGCCTGCATGCTTTTCCCGCGCACCCAGTACATTCAGCTTCAGCAGGAATACTTCAACGTCGGCCTCTCCTTTGAACTCTTTCTCCGCGCGTTCGGTGAACTGGACATCATTCACGAGGACGAAGTGACCGAAGACACGCTCGGCGGCAGGGAAGTGCTGGCGCTCTTCGACGTGGAACTGCTTCCCGAAAACGTGGCGGGACACATTGCCCGGTTCGTGGCGAACGGCGGCACGGTCGTCGCCGACTGCGTTCCCCGTCTGAACGCCTGGAAAGAACCCATGGCCGCGCTGGAGGAGGTCTTCGGCGTCACGGGCATGAACGGCAGCCGGATACGCCGCGCCGGGCACTGGGTGCCCTACAAGTCGCAGGCGCCCATATGGGCCAACCGGCCCGAGAATCCCCCCGACGAAACCGTGTTTGCGACGGACACGCTCAGGGGCTCCGCGTTGGGTCAGCCGCTCGACGTGAAACTGGTCAGCCCGCGCCCCTGCACCGTAGCGGACGGAACCGTGCTGGCCAGGACGGAATCGGGCCAGCCGGGCATTGTCCGCCGTGACACGGGCAAGGGACATGCTTTCCTGCTGGGGTTCTGCCTGCAGGACACCTACTTCCAAACCTTTGAGGAGGACAATACCCCGGCGCGGGCGCCTGGTCGAAGACCTGGATGCCCATGTCGTTGAAGGTGCTGATG
>CALDSM010000302.1 GCA_937923585.1 uncultured bacterium | reverse complement strand
CGGATCCGTACAATCCAGATTGTAAGGCTTTGTACATTCAACATCTGGAGGAGGCGGAATTGGTCTTTCAGAGAGATCGGAGACGACCTGAATCGCAGCCTGAACGCTCAATATCCGTTCAGAAAGTCCGGCACGCTGAGCCTTCTTCCGCAGCCTCTCGTCCTCGGTGACGAGCCAGTCTACGGCGTCTCTAAATACCGCATCCAATAGAAGATCGTCACAGTAATCATTGGAGCCGAATGCTGACTCTCCAATGACCGCAACCAGGCCGGAGGAGACGCCGGACCCCTCAAGACGCGAGTATTTGTTGAGAAGTACCTTGCGCAATTCGCGGCGTTGCACGTTGCGATCACGTTCAAGGTCCAGTAGAGACGCAGGATGCACAAACACCTGATGACCATTTTCGTATATCGAGCGAATTAGGTACACCGCATTGGGAGTGGCAGGTTCGAGATCTCCCGGGCTGGTGGGTTCCAAGGGTATTAGAATGTTTGTGTCAAATAGGAAGTGCATGTTTATCGGAATTCGCGCAATAGAGTACGGCCGTTTCGAGTAATACCGTTTGAGCGGAGTGTAAAGATTCTAGGCGACCCTGTCAAGGGAGTAACTCTAGCTTTCCACAACACAATGCTCTTGGATAGAAGATCGCCCTGAAATCAACCGGCGGCCCACAAATTACGCGAGCGGGCGGCGCGCGGATGTGCCTGTGCTAGCGGTGGAGTTTTCGGCGGTCTATTAGCCCCCTCCGGGGACGCTTCGTTCTTGGACCGTTTACCACGGGTTCCGCTTTGCTCCACCCGTGGCTATTTTTGTGCAGCCCCTCCGGGGCCAGAGATGGGCGGCCTTTCCCCGCCATTCAAGTCTCACTGTTTCTTTAACTGGAAACTGTCCATCACGATGGACTGGTCGGCTTTGCCATAGGGGTCGTCGCTGCCTACGTGGGCGAAGATGAAGATTTGGCCGTCCTTGGTTTGGACCGCGTGGGGATAGTAGGCTGAGCCTGGCACGTCGAGTTTCTGCCAGGTTTTCCCTGCGTCCGTGGTGTAGCGGATGCCGTCGGTGGCGACGTGGAGGATGGGGCCTTCTTTGGTGGCGAGCAGTTCGGGGTGACCGCTGTGTGCGAGGGGGGCCGGGCCGACTTCGGCTGTCGTCCAGGTGTCGCCGGACTTCTTCATCACGCCCTGCCAGCGGGCTTCGGCCTTGAGCTCGGGAACGCGGCGGCGGAACACGAAGAGCAGGTCGCCGTTGGGCAGTTCGGCGGCGTCACACTCTTCGCCGCCCCAGTGGCCGCGGTATTCGTCGGGGACCACGGGGATAGCGTCGGACCAGGTTTTGCCCGCGTCCTTGGAAACCATGAGCAGCGGCTCGAAGGTGTCGCAGTAGGCCTCGCGGTTGCGGCTGTTGGCGGGCACGGCGGCAATGCCGCCGACGATGATGAGCCGTCCGTCGCGGAGTTGGCGGAGGCGCTTGGGGAAGACGGTGACCTTGGCGGGGTCGAGCAGCACTTCCGGCTTGCCCCAGGTCTTGGTGCCGTCGCTGGAGCGCTGGAGATAGCCGCCCTTGGGCAGTTCAGGGTTGTAGGGCAGGTAGTAGCCGAAGACACTGCGCAGGACGGTGCCGTCGGGCAACGCCGTCTCGGCTTCGCCGGCGACGCCGTTCATGCAGGACTTGAAGGGGTCGGCGCTGGCCTGTTCCCAGGTCTTGCCGCCGTCGGCGGAGCGCAGATGCATGTTGCACAGGTCGAGCCCGGTCATGTCGTAGTCGGGACGGCCCGGCGGGGGCCAGTCGAGTTTCTTCTGCACGTCTTCGGGCGCCTGGGGCCTGCCTTCGGCGGGACCGGTGGCCTGGGTGAAGCACACCATGAGGCTGTCGTCGGGCATGACCCATGCGCCGGTCCAGCAGGTGTAGCCGGGTGTCTCGAGCGAGTGGTAGATGACCTGGCGGTGATGGTCAACGGCAGTGAACCCGTCGGCGTTTGCGGCGGGCGACAGCGCGGCCAGCAGCAGGGCTGCGAAAAACAGGCGTGACATCGGGGGCATGGCCGTTTTCCTTTCGGAAGCGTTGGGACACGGATGCACAGGATATTCAGTATGAAAACATTGAAAGCCCTGCTATCTTAACCTGTGCGCGGCTGCGGTCCAAGTTGCGGATGTGCCCGCATCAGTGAAGAGATGGGAACCACAGAGGACACCGAGGGACACAGAGGATCTGGCGCAACATAGCCAGAATTCGGAAGAGAAGACGGGGTAACGCAGAGGCGCAGGGAACGCAGAGAAGAAGCAAGAGTAAACCACCAAAATCCTGGAGCGGCAGAGCCGCAACCAAAAGGAGGGTCTTGGGTCTCGGGTCTAGTAAGACAGACCTGAACGCAGAGACGCGGAGAACGCAGAGGCGCGCAGTGTGGAACAAGAACACGGGACCATACGGAAGAAGAAGAAGAAGAACCACAGAGGCCACAGAGGAACACTGAGGAGGGAGATTGAAAGGGACTGGCGCGGCAGAAAATCACCGCGGCTTGCGAAGACTCTGGGACATAGTAGTACGGAAAAGAACACGGGCAAGACGTACGAATTCTGCCTGACAAATCTTTGCGGTCCTTGCGTTCCATGCGGTTAAAGCAGGAAAAAATATGACCACAAGGTCGCAAAGACCGTGGTACCGTCGGCGTGCTTCGCGGAGGTTGAAACGGCGGTGCGGCGAGAACCTTTTGTGCGATGTACGGCAAGGGAAATTTGAGCAACGGCAGAGAGGCAAATGGGACGCGGCTTGCTGTTTCATTCCAGTTTGGGCACCCTGTTTATCCGTGTGAATTTGTTTCGTGCCTTGCTGCGCGGAGAGCGCGGGACTGAACCGAATCCTGGCCCGTGTTATGCTACCGTAGACAACCATGGAGCGGAAATGCGATGGAATTCCACGGACTGGATGTTGGGGCGGCGCGGGCGTTTGCGGAGCGGTGGCTGCCGGCATGGACGGGAAATGACCCGCTGAAACTGGTGTCCTTCTACACGGACGATGCGGTCTACAGCGATCCGTCAGTACCCGAGGGGATACGGGGGCGCGAAACCCTGCTGACCTATTTCACGCGGCTTTTGTCGCTGAATCCGCAGTGGGTGTGGACGCACCGGGGCTCGATCCCGCTGGCGGACGGTTTCCTCAATCTGTGGCACGCCTCGATTCCGGTGGGGACGGAGACGGTGGAGGTGGACGGTGTCTGCACGGTGCAGTTGCGGGGCGACCTGATTTACGCGAACCATGTGTATTTTGACTGCACGGAGTTGGTGCATAGGACGCTGTTGGCGAAGAGAGTTTAGGGTCTTGGGTCTAGGGTCTAGGGTTTAGGGAAGACAGGAATGCGTGCCCACATTGCACATGTCACGTTTTGCTCAGGACCGGGCACGGCGTGGCTCTGTAATTGAGTTGACCGTTTTCAGCGCCTGCGGGAGGATCTGCGGTTGCTGTCCTCCTGCGGGGGTTCTTCATCGGGCATGAGCATGACCCCTTCGGGTCCGGGGATGGCTTCGGGGTTGGGTAGCGCCTAGTCGGGTGTCTGCATGGCTTC
>CALDSM010000301.1 GCA_937923585.1 uncultured bacterium | reverse complement strand
GTTCGAGACCGGCTTCAACCATTTCTTCCATGCCCGCACGGCGGAACACGGCGGCGATCAGGTTTTGTACCAGGGCCACGCGGCACCGGGCATTTATGCCCGCGCCTTTCTTGAAGGCCGTCTCGCGGAGCGCCAATTGCAGCATTACCGGCGTGAACTTGCGCCGGGCGGAGGATTGTCCTCCTATCCGCATCCGTGGCTGATGCCTGATTTCTGGAGTTTCCCCACGGTGAGCATGGGCCTGGGGCCGATCATGGCCATCTACCAGGCGCGCTTCAACCGCTACCTGGAGCACCGGGGCCTCAAACCCGCCAACGGGGGCCACGTGTGGGCCTTTCTCGGCGACGGCGAGACGGATGAGCCGGAATCGCTCGGCGCGATAACCCTGGCCGCGCGAGAGAAGCTGGACAACCTCATTTTCGTGATCAACTGCAACCTGCAGCGACTCGACGGGCCGGTGCGCGGCAACGGCCAGATCGTGCAGGAACTGGAGGCGGTCTTTCGCGGCGCGGGCTGGAACGTGATCAAGGTGCTGTGGGGCGGCGAGTGGGACGAAATTTTTGCGCGGGACAAGGCGGGCGTGCTCACCCGCGCGCTGGGCTCGCTGGTGGACGGCGAATACCAGAAGTTCAGCGTCGAGTCGGGCGACTACATCCGCAGGCGGCTCATCGCCCATGAGCCGCTGCTGGAACCGTTGCTCGCTCCGCTGACGGACGAGCAGATACGCAAGGCAAGGCGCGGCGGCCACGACCCCGCGAAGGTACACGCCGCCTATCACCGCGCGGTGAACCACAACGGCTCGCCGACCGTGATTCTCGCCAAGACCATCAAGGGCTACGGCCTCGGCGAAAGCGGCGAGGGCAAGAACATTTCGCACCAGCAGAAGAAGCTGAACGAGGAGGAACTTTGGGAGTTCCGCGGGCGCTTCGGCATCCCCATCTCGGACGAGGAGATTGCCTTCGCGCCGTTCTACAAGCCGCCGGAGGACGCGCCCGGCATGCGCTACCTGCGCGAACGGCGTGGGGCGCTGGGGGGGTATTTGCCGCGGCGCACCGTGTCCGCGCCCGCGTTCCAGATGCCGGACGAGGCCGTGTTCGGCGAGTTTGCCGCCGGGTTCGACCGGCCCGTGTCCACCACGGGGGTCTTCGTGCGCATCCTGCTCGACCTGCTCCGTGACAAGGCGGTGGGGCGGCTCATCGTGCCCATCGTGCCCGACGAGGCGCGGACCTTCGGCATGGACGGCCTGTTCCGCCAGGTGGGCATCTACTCCTCCATCGGCCAGCGCTATGAGCCGGTGGACGCCGACAACCTGCTCTTCTATAAGGAGGCCGTTGACGGCCAGATCCTGGAGGAGGGCATCACCGAGGCGGGCGGCATGTCGTCGTTTCTGGCGGCGGGGACGGCCTACGCCACGCACGGCATCAACACCATCCCGTTTTTCATCTTCTACTCCATGTTCGGCATGCAGCGCATCGGCGATCTGGTGTGGGCCGGCGGCGACATGCGTGCGAAGGGGTTTCTGATCGGCGGCACTTCGGGCCGCACCACCATGGCCGGTGAGGGATTGCAGCACCAGGACGGCCACAGCCATTTGCTCGCCATGCCGCTGCCCAACCTCAAGTGCTACGACCCGGCCTTCGCATATGAACTGGCGGTGATTATCCACGACGGCATCCGGCGGATGTATGCGGAGGGGGAGAGCATCTTCTATTACATCACCGTGTGCAACGAGAACTACGCCATGCCGCCCATGCCCGCCGGGGACGGGGTGCGGGAGGGAATTCTGCGGGGCATGTACAAGTTCAGCGACGCGCCCGACAGGGAGTCGTGCAAACACCGGGCGCAGTTGCTCGGTAGCGGCTCCATTCTGAACGAGGTGATCAGGGCGCAGGCCCTGCTGGCCGGGAAATACGGCGTCGCGGCGGATGTGTGGAGTGTCACCAGCTACAAGGAACTGCGCACGGACGGCCTGGCGGCGGCGCGCTGGAACATGCTCCACCCCGGCGAGACGCCGCGTGTTCCCTTCGTCACGCAGTGCCTGGGCGGCGCGGACGGGGTGGTGGTGGCCGCGTCGGACTACATGAAACTGCTGCCCGACGGCATTGCCCGCTGGGTGCCCGGCGGCGTCACCAGCCTCGGCACGGACGGCTTCGGCCGCAGCGAGTCGCGCGAGGGGCTGCGCGACTTCTTCGAGGTGGACCACCGCTTCGTGGTGCTGGCGACGCTTTCCGCGCTGGCCCGGCAGGGCCGCATCGGCGCGGAGGACGTGCGGGCCGCCATGCGCGATCTGAACATTGATCAAGACAAAACCGATCCCTGGGTGTCATAATAGGCGCGGCGGACCGGCAAGGCCCGGCATGACGGCGGCGCACAGACAGGCCGCGCGGAAGGAAGCACTATGGTGAAGGAATTCAGGCTGCCGGAACTGGGTGAGAACATCCACGCGGGCACGGTGGGCAGAGTTCTGGTCAAGGCGGGCGACGTGATAGCCGCAGGACAGAACGTCATCGAAATCGAGACGGACAAGGCCGTTGCCGAGATTCCCTCACCGGTCGGCGGGCGCATCACCGAGTTGCGCGTAAAGGAGGGTGGCACCATCCGCGTGGGCGACGTGGTGCTGGTGGTGGAGGAAAGCGCCGAAGCGCCCGCGCCCGTCGCAGCCACGGTGACGCCTTTTCCGTCTCCCGCCGCTCCGGCTCCGGCGGAGGAGGCGGCCGCGCCGGTGTCCGGCGCCACACCGCATCCCGGCGCCGTGCGCGCGGCGCCCTCGGTGCGCCAGATGGCGCGCGAACTGGGCATTGATCTGAACGAAGTGCCCACATCGGACCCGTCGGGCCGCGTCACCGCCCAGGACGTGCTGGCCCACAGCACGGCCCGCACTGCGCCCGCGGCTCCGGTGCTGGCCGCGGTGGAAACGCCTGCGCCCGCCGCGGAGGCGGCGGACGTGTTCAACGACAAGTGGGGCATGATCGTCCAGCAGCCGATGGGCGCCGTCCGCATCAAGACGGCGG
>CALDSM010000300.1 GCA_937923585.1 uncultured bacterium | reverse complement strand
CGCGAAAACCTATGTCGGGAACATCAGCTTTTGCAGAACTTGCGTTACACAACTTGACATATTCTCAGGCAAGTGGTAGAATTTGGGGTGGAGTATAAGTCGCCTGCCCCACGCAGGCGCATGCGAAAGGTGGTGTCTTATGGAACGCGAACACACGAAGCAAGTCTCCAAAAAACGGCTGTTCATCCGCGAACTCGAAAAGCCGCTCACCCCGCCCGCGCTCGCGGCGCAAATGACGACGATGATGGTGGGCGAGGAGTCGCTCAAGGGCGGCGGCGGCGCCACCACCCTGGCCATCGGGGAAGAGTCCCTCAAGGGCTAATCCTTCATGACCGTGCTCATTCTCGGCGGACGGCAGGACCCGCAGGCGCTGCGCGTGCTGGACGAGATTGCCGCGCGCGGGGGAGGGTGTGTGCACTTCGACGCCACGGCCTTTCCCGAATCGGGCACGCTATCGCTCGATGGGGGCACGCTCCGAATAAACGGTCGGAAGGCGCCCATACCCCGATCCGTCTACGTGCGGGGCCTGGCCTGCCATCCGCTGGCGCCCTGCTTCGCGGAGGATCTGGACACCCGTCCGCGCGGCCTCATTGCCCAGTGCGACGAGAAGCGCGCGCTGGTCGAATCCGTCCTGCTTTCGCTTGAGGAACGCGGCGTGCGTGTCGTGAACACGCTGGCGGCAAACGAACAGCACAGCCGTAAACCCTACCAGCTTGCCCTCCTGCAATCCGCCGGACTGCCCGTGCCCCGCTGGCTGGCCACCAACGACCCCAAGGCGGTCCGGGCCTTTGTGAAAAGTGCGGGCCGCGCGGTCTACAAGCCCCTGTCCGGCGGGGCAAGCGTGCGGGAACTGCTGCCGGAGGACCTGTCCGACGACCGGCTCGAAGCGCTGGCAACCGCGCCCGTGCTGTTCCAGAAACTCATCACCGGCGTTTCCGTGCGGGCCTATGTCGTGGGACGAAAAGTGGCCGGCGCCGCCGAAATCCACTCTCCCGAACTCGACTACCGCCGCGCCGAGGAGCGCGTCGAGCCCACCGTGCTCAGTTACGGGGAGCGCCGTGCGGTCATTGCCGCGGCGCGGGCCTGCGCCATGCCCTTCAGCGGCGTGGACCTCATCCGCGCGCGCGGCGGCTTCCGCATCCTTGAATGCAACCCGTCCCCCATGTTCGCCGTCTTCGAGCAGAAGACCGGGCTCAACATCGCCCGTCCCCTCGCGCAACTGCTGCTCCGCCCCTGACTGAGAGACTAGCCTCTTCACGACCGCCAGGCTCAAATCTTTAGATCCGTTTTCCACACCCCCCGCCTCTTGATATATAGTGTCCGCCATCATGGGCCAAGTGAACCCCGACAACGGCACCGAACCGCAGGCAATTCCGGGCGGCGCCCGCCCGCGTGAAGGCTGGTCGCTCGCCCTTCTCACGGTAATAGTGGCCGCCGGTCTTTTGTTGTTCTATTTCCTTGACCCGGCCACCTCCCGCGGCTTCTGGGCCTGTCCCTTCCACCGGCTTACCAGCTGGTACTGTCCCGGCTGCGGCGGGCAGCGCGCACTGCACGAACTGCTGCACGGCCATTTCACCGCCGCGCTGCGGCTCAACGCCTTTGCCGTGTTTCTCTTCCTCCCGCTGGTCGTCTACGGCTATGCGGCCTACGCGCTTCGGGTTCTCGGAATTGCCCGGCTTCCGGGTGTGACGGTGCGGAACAGCCACGTGCTGGCGCTGCTCGCGGCCATGATCCTGTTCGGCATTGTCCGCAACATCTGGGGACCGCTGCCGTAGTCCGACCGTAATCGCCGGCCTTGACATGTTTCGGAGAGTCGCCTACTCTAGGGACCGGCGAAAAACGCGACCCAGCGAAAGGAGCCGTCGTGGACACAACGCAGCAGAGCGCCGTGGTGGAGGCGCTGGACAAGCTCTACGAGTTTGAGCGCGAACCGGTGTCGGAGGGTCAGCATCAGCCCGGCAAGTATTTCGCGGGGCTGTTCTGCGGCGAACATGTCGCGGGAACGGAGTTCGTCATCGGCGTGCTGTTTGTGAAGTGGGGCGCAAGCGTGTGGGATATTTTCGTCGGGCTTGCCATCGGCAACGCGCTCGCCGTGCTCACCTGGACCTTCATGTGCGCCCCCATCGCCGTGCAGACGCGGCTGACGCTGTACTGGTATCTGCGCCGCATCGCGGGGCCGGTCACCACAGCCGTCTACAACGTTCTCAACGCGTTTCTCTTCTGCATTCTCGCGGGCTGCATGATCACCGTGTCGGCATCCGCCGTGCGCATTCCCTTCGGCATAGCGCCGCAGACGGGCGTGCTGCCCACCGACATCCGTTTTGTGATCGTGGTCCTCGCGGTGGGCGCGGTCGTGGTGTCCCTCGCGGTGCTCGGTTTCAAGCGGCTTGCCCAGTTTGCCACCGTCTGCTCGCCGTGGATGTTTCTGATGTTCGTTGCAGGCGCGCTGGCGATGCTGCCGTCTCTGGCGGCAAACACGCCCGGCACCGCGCCAATCCGTTCCTTCGGTGATTTCTGGCGGCTCGCGCAGGAGGTGATCTGGACCGGCCAGGCGCCGCCGGGCGGCGAGCAAATCACCTTCTGGCGCATCGCGGCCTTCGCGTGGATCTGCAACCTTGCCGTGCATGCCGGCCTGTCGGACATGGCCCTGTTCCGCTTTGCCAGACATTGGGGCTACGGCCTGTATTCCGGTTTCGGCATGTTTCTCGGCCATTATCTGGCGTGGATCTGCGCCGGAATCATGGGGGCTGCCGCCGCCAAAATGCTGTATGCGGGCATGCCCGTTTTCGAGGCGCTGCTGAAGATTGACGCCGGCGAAATGGCCTACACCGCGCTGGGCGTTTCGGGTATCCTTGCCGTGATTGCCGCCGGCTGGACCACCGCCAACCCGACGCTCTACCGTGCCGGACTGGCATTGCAGGCCGTGACACCCGGCTGGCCCCGATGGCTGGTCACGCTGGTTGCCGGCGCGATCACCACCGTCATGGCCTGTTCACCCTGGGTTTTTGTGAAACTGCTCGACTTCGTGGGCCTCTACGGCCTGCTGCTCATGCCCGTCGGGGCGATTGTCTTCGCCGAGCACTGGATCTTCCCCCGCATCGGCCTCGTCCGCTTCTGGGCCACGCGCAACGGGCGCAACTGCTACTGGCCTGCGCTGGCCGCGTGGGGCATTGCCATCGCCGCCGCGCTGGCCGCCAACCATCTCGGATACATTCACCTCTTCTATCTCTTCGTGCCCGCCTGGCTGCTGACCGTCGCCCTCTACATAGCGTTTGCACGCCTGGCCGGAGCCGGAGAGCCCTGCTCCGACGAGGAAACCGCCCCAGTCCCGCGACAGACCCATACAGTGCGGGCAAAAGTTAGGAAACCGCTTTCCGCATCCGGCTGGGTCGCCGGACTTGTCACACTCGGCGCACTCATCGCCTGCGGCGTTTGGCCCGTGTACGTCTTCGCCGCGGATGCCGGGGGCTATGCCGAACGCCTCGCCGCCATGCGCGCCTGGCTGACCCTGCCGACCGTCCTGTATTTCATCGCAGGCACCTGGTTCGCCGTCAAGTGGAGCGCCGCCAAAGGCGAGTAAACGACCCGGCGGAAATGGCAGATGCCCTTCCCCGCGCGCTTCTGCCATAATAGCCGCAGGAACGGAGCCGCGCCCATGCAGGTCATCTTGCTCGAAACGAAGGAAAAGGCGGTGGAACTCACCGCCCGCATGATTGCCGCGCAGTTGCGGCGCAAACCCAACTCCGTGCTGGGCCTTGCCACGGGCCGCACTATGGAGGCGCTCTACGCGCGCCTCGCGCAGATGCATGCCGAAGACGGGCTCGACTTCTCACTGGCCGTGACCTTCAACCTCGACGAGTACGTCGGCCTGCCGCCGGAGCATGAAAACTCCTACCGCTACTACATGAACCGCCACCTGTTTTCCAAGGTGAACATTGATCCGCGCAACACCCACCTGCCCGACGGCATGGCCATTGACCCCGGGGCCGCCGGAGCGGCCTATGAAGCGCTCATAAGGGACGTAAGCGGCATTGACCTGCAACTGCTCAGCGTTGGCGCGTCGGGCCACATCGGGTTCAACGAACCTCTTTCGGCCATGTTCTCCCGCACCCGCGTCAAGGCGCTCACGCCCAAAACTGTCGAGCAGAACTCGCCGCTCTTCCGCAATCCGGGCGAAATGCCGCGACTCGCAGTCACCATGGGTGTCGGGACAATTCTCGAAGCCGAACAGTGTCTTATGCTGGTGACCGGCTCAAGCAAGGCCCGTGTGCTGGCAAAGGCCGTCGAAGGGCCCGTCACCTCCATGATCTCGGCCACGGCGCTGCAACTGCACGCGAACTGCACCGTGGTGGCGGACGAGGCGGCGGGCGATTTGCTGGAACAGAAGGAATACTACCGCTGGATCTATGAGAATGACCCACAGTGGGCGGGATACCGCAATGTGTAGTCCTCCTGCACCGGTTCTGGGCCGGTGCAGCAACGCCGCGGGCGGCAAAGGACGACGAGGATGACGGCGGAAATTTTAGCACGGTCCGAGTGCCCGCGCGGCAACACGGCGCAGACCAAGATCAACTGGGACGGACACCGTTTTTGCTTGCTTTTGGCGTAATCCTCTGCTAGCATGGGGCTCGCGGGGTAATATTTGACCAGATCCCGTGTGGATAACTTGTTGATAAACCGTGAAGTGCATAGTATCCGTATTGGTTCGCAAAATCAGTATTGGCACTGCAAGTCATTGTGGGAAATATAGTTAGATAAAGTCTTAGCGGAGTGAGAGCGGTACAACGCGTAAGCGCGTAAGATGTTGAAATATAGGCAGTTGCGTAATGCGCGGCGTTTCGGGTTATTGGGTGACAGGCGCGGTGAACGGTGATGTTCCACGACTCTTGGAGAAGAAATGCGTGGAACTCCATAAGTTGAATTGTGACGGTGAAATCCGTTGTGGATAACCTTCGCGGGAAAGTGTGGAACATTCTAAACCGGCCGCCAGTGCATGAAACGGCTTGGATTTCTGGATAACCCGTAAGAGTTGTCCACAGATGGACGGACAGCCCTGAAGTTCCATGGAACAGTTTTAGGCAGGCGGTGGACGGCTGGGGATAATCCAACGGGTTATGCACAGGGAATTAAAGTTGTAACCCGTTTCTTTCCTGCAGTTTAAGATGGTTCTTAACCTTATCCACCGGTCTACGGCTCATACTACTGGATATGTATAGAAAGATCCTTAGAAAACAGGCACAAGTTTTCAGATAACCTCAAAGCACGGAGATGGCTTATGAAGATCACCCTTTCCCGTCCGGACTTGCTCGCGGCGGTCAACAAGGTCAAGAGCGTGGTCGCTTCCAAGAGCGCGTTGCCCATTCTGTCGCACATACTCCTGGAAACGGGCGAGTCGTCGGTGAAACTGACGGCCACGGATCTGAAGATCAGTATTGAGTCGGAGACAGATTGCGCCGTCGAGCGTCCCGGTGCCATGACGGTGCAGTGCCAGCGTCTTTCAATGATACTGGCGGAATTGCCCAGCGATTCCGACGTCACGTTGGAATTAATTGAGAACAATGTGGCGGAACTACGCTGCGGCAGGGTTTGTACCAAGCTGTTTTGCCAAGCACCCGACGAGTTCCCGCCGGTCAAGGCTTTTCCGGACAAGGGCGCCTTGGTGCTTAAACAGTCCATGCTGAAGAATATCTTTCAGAAGACATCCTTTGCCATTTGCAGCGACCAGTCTCGCTATAACCTTACGGGCCTGCTGTTTGAACTGCGCAATGGGAAGCTGACAGTGGTGGCGACAGACGGGCGCCGCATGAGCATGGCGGTGGCGGACGACGAAGTGGACGCCGACGATGTTCGCGTGATCATTCCGGCGAAAATGATTCATGAACTGGAAACCCTTCTGGCATCCGACGGAGATGCGACGGTGGACGTGTGGGTTG
Source organism: uncultured bacterium (assembly GCA_937923585.1). GTDB lineage: Bacteria > Hydrogenedentota > Hydrogenedentia > Hydrogenedentales > CAITNO01 > CAITNO01. The sequence continues at coordinate 3,181 of CALDSM010000300.1, read as the reverse complement.
AAGAAAGCCATGCCGCTTTTGCCCTGGATCGTCTTCGCATCGTATCCGCCCTGATTGAGGGCAATTTCCCGAACTATGACGCCGTGGTTCCCAAGAAGCATGATCGTGAAATCGTCCTCGCCACCGATGACTTCATTCGTTCCATGCGTCTGTCCCTGGCGGTTACCAGCGACAAGTTCCGCAGCGTCCGCGTGGTCGCCGGCAACGGCGCACTCAAAGTCCAAGTGAAGACACCCGAAGTCGGAGAGTTTGAAGACGAAATTGACAGCAGTTACGACGGTGACCCCGTGGAAATCGCCTTCAACCCCCAGTTCATTCTGGACGTTCTTCGCTTCATTGACGGCGAAAAGGTTTGCCTCCTCCTCAAAGACACGTCGAGCCCCGGCATCATCAAGCCCTACACCGACGCCCCCCAGGACAACTACGTGAACGTCGTCATGCCTATTCGCATCTGATCCTGCAAACCTTGGCGATCACATTTTCCGGCCCGGAGCTCCCCCAGGGGTCTTCGGGCCGCTTTGTCTCCCCATTCGCCTCTTCCCCTTCTTCTTTTCGTTCCCCAGCCGCTCACATGGGAAACATTATTCCCGGCATCCCGTGTTTATCACCATAGAGGTGAAGACATGGATACACCGCGAAAATGCGTGCTCAACTTGGGGCGGTCGGCCAGTCTGGCGCTTTTTACCGCCGCGATCTTCTGGACCATCGAAGCGTCCGCACTGCGACAACCCAGATACACGGATGACAACACCAAATATCTCCAGAAATACGTTTCCGTGCAGGATCTCTGGGTCGGCTGGCTGGCGGAAGTTGAAGACCGGCCCAACGTGCATATTGCCGCAGGACGCATCGTCAACTCCGGAAAACGGACGATTCTGGTCAAAGATGTGCGTCTCGCCCTGCTTGATCACAAAGGCCGCGTTATTATGGAGAAGCAGATTCTCAACTACCCCCAGGGCACGGTTTGGCAACCGCAGATCGAGCCCGATCGCGCCGTCGGTTTCACCGTTCCCATACCCCCCTCCGACGGCATGTCCCCCTCCGACTGGACCGGCGAGGTCCGCATCACAGTGGTGCAAATCCAGTTGCCCTGATTTCTGCCCTTCACGAAAAGGGTTACACGGCGAGGATGCGGCATTCCCGCGCGGGAGCGCGTCTACTCCGTCGTAACCGTCTCTTCCGTGCTCTCTTCGCCAAGTGCGGAAGCGAGCGCATGCCAGGCCAGCGTGGCGCATTTGATGCGAACGGGAAACTCGCGGACACCCGCAAAGACGCGCAATTTCCCAAGCGCCGCCTCATCCACAGGGGCCGTATGGTCTGTCTTGAGCATGTGGTGAAACGCCTCGAACAGAGCCTGCGCCTCCGCCCGGGTCTTGCCTTTGACGGCCACGGTCATCAGCGACGCGGAGGATTTGGATATCGCGCAGCCACGGCCCTCAAATTTAACCTCCGCGACAATATCGCCGTCGAACTTCACGGAGACCTTCAGCGTGTCGCCGCAAAGGGGGTTGAACCCGTCCACGACGCGGTCCGGGGCTTCCATGGGACCGTAGTTCCGCGGGTTCTTGTTGTGGTCGAGAATGACCTGCTCGTACAGGACGCGCGAATCGGACATTAGCCAAAGATCTCCCTGACCCTCTGCAGGCCGGCAATTAGCGCGTCAATCTCCGCGCGGGTGTTGTATAGGCCGAAGGAGGCGCGGGCCGTGGCGGCCAGCCCGTAGCGCTGCATAACCGGTTGCGCGCAGTGGTGCCCCGCGCGGATGGCCACGCCCTGGTCATCCAGGATCTGGCCGATGTCGTGCGGGTGGGCGCAGTCCATGGTAAACGAAACCGCGCCCGCCTTCTCTTTTGCGTTGCCGATGATGGTCACACCCGGCACCTGCCTGAGTTGTTCCCTGCAGTAAACCATCAAATCGTGCTCGTGCCGCGCGACCTTATCCATCCCCAGCCTGGTGAGATAGTCCGCCGCCTCGCCCAGCCCGATAACCTCGGCGATGGGCGGCGTGCCTGCCTCAAAGCGCGCGGGAATGTGCGCGTAGGTGGTCTTCTCAAAGGTCACCGACAGGATCATGTCGCCGCCGCCCTGCCACGGCGGCATGCGGTCGAGCAGTTCCGCGCGCCCGTAGAGCACGCCCACGCCCGTCGGCCCGTACATTTTGTGCCCCGCCGCGACGAAGAAGTCCGCACCGATGGCCTTCATGTCAATGGGCATGTGTGGGGCGCTCTGCGCGCCGTCAATCAGCACCCTGGCGCCCGCCTCGCGCGCCTTGCGGCAAATCTCGGACACAGGGTTCACCGTGCCCAGCGCGTTGGACACGTGCGTGACGGCGACCATCTTCGTGCGCCCGTTGAGCAGCCGCTCGAACTCCTCCATGATGAGTTCGCCGTCGTCGTTGATCGGGATGACCCGCAGCGTGGCGCCGCGCGCCTCGCAGAGCATCTGCCACGGCACGATGTTGGAGTGGTGCTCCATGTGCGAGATGAGCACCTCGTCGCCCGCGTTCACGAAGCCCCTGCCGAAGCCGTGCGCCACCAGGTTGATGGCCTCGGTCGCGCCCCGCGTGAAAATCGTCTCGCAGCCCACCACCGTGCCCAGGAACCGGTTGATCTTTTGCCGTGCCTCTTCGTACAGGTCCGTGGCCCGCTGGCTGAGGTGGTGCACACCGCGGTGTACGTTCGCGTTGTCCCGGCTGTAGTATCGCGAAATGGCGTCTATGACGCACTGCGGCTTTTGCGAGGTGGCTGCATTGTCCAGGTACACCAGTTTCTTGCCGTTGCGCACCGGGTGCGACAGAATTGGAAAGTCACGGCGCAGCCGCTCCGCGTCATAGGGCGCCGGTGCGGCCGTGTCGTGCTTTGGCGCAGTCACTGCCATGGGTTTATCCGTTGAAGCCGGGGCTGAAGCGCCGGTGGATGACGCCGTCCAACTTTTGCCGCAGCGCGGAATCGGGAATGCGCCCGGCAAGGTCTTCGGCGAAGCCGTAGGTGAGCATGCCGCGCGCGGTCTTCTCGTCCACGCCGCGGGTGCGGAAATAGAACACAATCTCCGGCGGCGGCGGGCCCACGGTCGCGCCGTGGGTGCATTTCACGTCGTCCGCGTAAATCTCCAGTTGCGGCCGCGTCTCGATCCGCGAGATCGGAAGAGCACACGTCTGAACTCCAGTCACGATCAGATCTCG
>CALDSM010000299.1 GCA_937923585.1 uncultured bacterium | reverse complement strand
ACCACCGAGATCTACACTCTTTCCCTACACGACGCTCTTCCGATCTGCTGCTGCTCGACACCGCCGTGGTGGAGGCCGAAGCCGCTGAGGGAAAGATCGCGCGGGTTACCGCGGCCAGTTCGATGCTGGCGGAGCGGTATTCCATTGAGGCGCGGTACTTCATTGACTGCACCGGTGATTCGGCGCTGGCCATCGCGGCCGGGGCGCGGTGCCTGTGGGGCCGGGAGGCGCGGGACCAGTACGGCGAGTCGCTGGCCCCGGAGACGGCAGACCGGAAGACGATGGGCAACAGCCTGCTATTCCAGGCGCGCAGGCACGACACCCCCATGCCATTCCGTCCGCCCGCATGGGCGCGCAGGTTCACCGAGGAAGATTTCAAGCACCGCTCCATCCGCTCGTGGGAGTACGGCTACTGGTGGATTGAATGGGGCGGTGAACTGGACACCATCAAGGACAACCGGCGCATCCGGCATGAACTGCTGCGCATCCTGATGGGCGTTTGGGATTACATCAAGAACGGCGGCCAGCATCCTGAATCGGAGAACTGGGCGCTGGAATGGGTGGGCATGCTGCCCGGCAAGCGGGAGAACCGGCGCATCGTCGGAGAGCACATCCTGACCCAGCGCGAACTGGAAAGCGCGGAGCTGTTCCCCGATCGTGTCGCCTACGGCGGGTGGCCCATGGACGACCATCCTCCCGGAGGCATGGACAGCCGCGATCTGCCCCCCTGCCAGCAGATCCACCTCAAGCAGCCCTACTCCATTCCGCTGCGGTCGCTGTACAGCGCGGACCTCGCCAATTTGCTCATGGCTGGGCGGAACCTGAGTGCCTCGCACGTGGCGCTGACCTCCACACGTGTCATGGCCACCTGTTCCACGCTGGGTCAGGCCGTGGGCACGGCGGCGGCCTTCTGCGCCGGACAGAATATGCAACCCAAAGAGGTGGCCGGCGATCCGGCGCGCATGGCCCGGCTTCAGCAACTGCTGCTGCGCAATGACCAGTCGCTGCTGGGCATTGCCAACGAGGACCCGGAAGACCTGGCGCGCGGGGCGCGCATCACCTGTTCGCATCAGACCAAAGACGGCGCGGCGGAGCAGGTTGTTGACGGGTGGAACCGCGACATCGGCGACGGCAAGACGCACCAGTGGCAGGCGGCCCTGGCCGACGGCGAGCCCTGGCTGCGCCTCGACTGGGACCAGCCCCGGACGATTGGCCAAGTCCAGTGCACCTTTGACACGGGTCTGCACCGGCGGCTGTTCCTGAGCGGCGAAGACGGCCCCTACAAAGGCCAGACCCGCGGCCCCCAGCCGGAAACCGTGGCCGACTATGCGGTGGAGGTTCTTGTAAACGGCGAATGGCGCGAGGTGGCGCGCAATGCGGACAACTTCCTAAGACACGTCATCCACACTTTCGAGCCTGTCCACGTTTCGGCGTTGCGCCTGCGTTTGCTCAAAACACATGGCGACCCGCTGGGCCGTGTGTTTGAGGTGCGCTGTTATGCGTAACCCGCACATCTGTCATTGCGGGCGAAGCGCGGCAATCTCGTTCCCGCAATGACCCGGACCCTGGGCCGTGGTTCCAAGAGATTGCCGCGCTTCGCTGCTAAGAAAGTGTGGGACAGGCGCCCTCGCCTGTCGGCCCTTGGGCGTTCGTCACAAGCCCGACAGCCGAGGGCGGCTGTCCCACATACTGGAACCGGCTTTCTAAAACGAATCCCCGCCGCAGGCGGTCTGAGGCTCGCAATGACGAGGCTTCTATTTGTCCCCATTGGCCCTGTAGCCGCTTGACGCACCCCCCCGGTTGGTATTACAATTATGGCATACTCGTAATATGAAGGCGTCATTCATGAAGACCGTTTCAATAAAACTCCAGCCTGAATTGGACAGGGAACTTTCCGCCGCGGCAAAGGCGCGCGGCACCACCAAGTCCGATCTTGTGCGCGATATGCTGAAAATCTATCTCGCCTCAGCCGGCGGCCCCCAGCCGGGATCCTGCCTTGAGCGGTGGGGCTCGCTCGTGGGAAGCGTCGAAGGCCCGGAGGACTTGTCCACCAACAAGCAGTATATGGCCGATTTCGGCAAATGATAAGCGGCGTACTGCTGGATACGGGCCCGCTGGTGGCCGCACTGAATCGAAAGGACTCCCAACATCAGTGGGCTCGGGCCAGGCTGGCAGAGATTGCTCCCCCGGTGCTGACCTGTGAATCGGTTGTGACGGAAGCCTGCTTTCTGCTGCGATCCGTGCCGGGCGGCTCACAAAACGTGCTGGAACTGGTCCGGCGGGGGGAACTGGAACTGCCCTTCCGTACTGCCGAGCACATTGAATCCCTGATGAAGCTAATGAAGAAGTACGCCGATGTTCCCATGTCTTTTGCAGATGCCTGTCTGGTCAGAATGAGCGAACTTTATCCGGAGAGCGTCCTGCTCACATTGGACAGCGATTTTCTGCTCTACCGCCGCAACGGCCGCCAAGTCATTCCTGCATGGATGGCGCCACAGCCATGAAAGAGTGTCTGGGGCGCTGGCTGCGCATTGACGGGCTTGACGCGCCCGAAAACAACACGGCGTTGCGCTTTGGATTGTTCTTTGCTTTCCTGGCAGTGGCGCTTCGCTTCTTGTTCTGGGCCTACACGGGGCGCACCTGGGAAGACGCGCTCATCACGGTGCTGCATTCGGAGAACTTCGTCAACGGACTGGGCCTGACCCACTATCTGGGCGAGGGTGAGCCGCCGTTGCACGGCTTCACCAGTCCGCTGAGCGTGCTGGTTCCCCTGATCGGTGACCTCCTGCGAGTCGGATTCGGCCTGTCATTCATCAAGATCATCTCGGCGCTGGCGGGCGGACTAACGGTGCTGTACGCGATGGCCGTCGCCATCCACCCAAAGGTCAAACTGCCGACGCCGCTGGCGGTCATGGTCATGGGCTATCTTGCCTTCGAGCACCACCAGATCCTCTGGGGCATGGCGGGCATGGAAACGCAGATGGCCACCCTGGTCCTGCTTGCGTCCCTGTACTTTGCCGTCGCGGAGAGGACGGTCCCGCTGGGAATCACCCTCGGTTTGTGCATGCTGGCCCGTCCGGACTTCGCGTTCTGGACGGCCATCGTCGGCTTCTGCCTGCTCCTTTTTCAACCCCGCAAACTGGCCAAGGTCACACTGATCGCGCTTGCCGTCTACCTGCCCTGGATCCTCTTTGCCACGTGGTACTACGGCTCTCCGCTGCCCAACACCATCCTGGCGAAGGAGCTTGGGTATCCGAAATGGACCACCTGGCCTCAGTTTGACCGCACGCCATCCTATGTATTCCGGATGATTTGGTCCGCCGTAACGGGCTCTTACGGGCACTATTCCGTGTTTCAGCCGCTGGGCCCCTCCTTTGCCGGCCACGGCACCAGCCACCACGCCATAATCCACGACCGCGGCATGATCTGCAATTTCATGGTGCTGATGGCGGTAACGGGTGCGGTGTCCGCGCTGCGCAGGCGGCAGTGGGCGTACCTTCCCGTGCTGCTGTTCGTGTCCGTGTACGCCGTCTATTACATACTGTCCGTGGCGTGCGTGTTCAGTTGGTATCTTGCACCCTTCACCGCAATGACCCTCTTCCTTTCGGCGCGGGGCATACAGGCTGCCGGCGGGCTCCTGCTGCGCCCGCCAAGAATGCGCGCCGCCGCGTGGAGCCTTTTTACGGCGGCCTATCTTGGGATCTTCGCCGTGCTCCTTCCCACGACGTTCTCCACCGAGAAGACCATACAGGAGCGCGTGGAGAACCAAGTGCGCAAGCAGGTCGGCGTCTTCCTCGGCCATGTCATGGAGAAGAATGAGGTAGTCGGCACGGAGCCGCTCGGCTATGTCGGCTATTACTCGCGCCGAATCGTGTACGACTGGCCCGGTCTGTGCAGCCGCAAGGTGGTGGCGTTCAGCCGGAGCCACCCCCCCGAAGAGCGTTCGCTGGTGAACATGCTCGACTTCTTCAGGCCCGATTTCATCGTGCTGCGCTATTGCGAGTACCAGAACACGGCGGCCGACACCTGGATTGACGAGCATTACCGCATCATCCGCTCCTTTGAAGTGCCTTTCGACCGGCGCGATCCGCTCTTTCACAACGCGAATGTGGACACGGGGTTCTTCGTTCTGGCCAGGAAGACCTGGCATCCGGACGCGACGGAATATGCCGGCGAACGCATCGGCATTGATCCAGGCCATGCGCGCGCCCTGGACAGCCGGGGATTCCGGCTGATGAAGCAGGGAAACCTCGTGGAGGCCGCCGCGTTCATCCACCGGGCGATGGCCGCCGACCCCGGCCTTCCAGACGCCCACAACAGCCTGGGGCTGGTCCTGTGCGCCCAGAGCAACACCGCCGGCGCGCTGGCCGAGTTCCGCCGGGCCGTTGAACTGGATCCGGATTGCGCGCTGGCGCACAACAACCTCGGCACGCTGCTGGCCGGACAGGGCGATTATGAGAATGCCGTGAAACATCTGCGCGAGGCCGCGCGGTGCGACGCGGAATACGCGGAACCGGAGGTCAGCCTTGGAAACCTGCTGGCCGGCCGCGGAGAATTCGCGGAGGCGCGCGCGCACTTCGCGGCCGCGCTTCGCAGGAACCCGGGCAACCGCGAAGCCGCCGACGGGCTTCGGAAACTGGATTCCGCACCGGACAGATGAATTCCTGTCCCATTGGACACGGCATCCGCCGCGATGCTACAGTCGGCGCCCTGCACTAAGAGGCCCATTCAGGATGTCCAAGAAGGCGAAAAAAGAAACTGCCGGTGGTATCCCCGCCATGCCCGGCCTGAAGCGCTTCCTGCACCGCCGGTTTGGCGTGGAGGGGCTTGAAACGCGGGAAAACGACGTTGTCCTGCGTTTTGGCATGTCCTTCGCGCTGCTGGCCGCGGCCATCCGGGTATTCTTCTGGGCCTATACCGGCCGCAACTGGGAAGACGCCTTCATCACGGTGCTGCACTCGGAAAACCTTGTCAGCGGACTGGGCCTGACCCACTATCTGGGCGAGGGCGAGCCGCCGCTGCACGGATTCACCAGCCCGCTCAGCGTGCTGGTGCCGCTGGTCGGCGACCTGGTGAAAGTCGGGTTCGGCCTGTCGTTCATCAAAATCGTGTCGGTGCTGGCAGGCAGTCTTACGGTGCTGTATGCCATGGCGATTGCCATCCATCCCAAGATTAAGCTGCCTGCCCCGCTGGCGGTCATGGTCATGGGGTATCTCGCGTTTGAGCACCACCAGATTCTCTGGGGCATGGCGGGCATGGAAACCCAGATGACCACGCTCGCGCTGATCGTCTCGCTCTACTTCGCGATTGCGGAGAAGCCTGCGGCGCTCGGTGTCAGTCTCGGTTTTTGCATGCTGGCCCGGCCGGATTTCGCGTTTTGGGCCGTCATTGCGGGCATATACGCCCTGCTTCAGTATCCGCGCCGCCTGCCCGTGATCGTGGGCACGGCGCTCGCGGTGTATCTGCCCTGGATACTCTTCACCGTGTGGTATTACGGGTCACCGGTGCCGAACACGATGGTGGCCAAGGGGCTCGGCTATCCCCTTTGGACCACCTGGCCGGACTTTGACCGCAGCCCCGGCGCGGTCCTCAGGCAGGTGTGGCTGCGCATTTCGGGTTCCTACGAACCCGGCGCGGTATTCCAGCCGCTGGGTCCCGCCTTCGCGGGCCACGGCAACAGTTACCGGGCGCTGTTCAATGACTACGGCATAATCTGCAACTTCATGATTGTCATGGCCGCCGTGGGTGTCGCGGACGCGCTGCGCAAACGGCAGTGGGTCTGGCTTCCGGTCCTCCTGTTCGTCTCCGTTTACGCCGGCTACTACGTCTTCTGCGTCGCGATTGTGTTCAGTTGGTACCTGACCCCCTTCGCGGCGGTGGCACTGCTGCTCAGCGCTCGGGGCATCCAGGCGGTCGGCGGGCTGCTGCGCGTCCCGCGCGGGCGCGCTGTCGCGTGGACCGTGATTGCGGCCGCCTATATCGCCTGTTTTGTGGTCCTGCTGCCCAAGACCTTCGCCATGGAGAAGACGGTGCAGGAGCGCGTGGAGAACCAGGTCCGCAAGCAGGTTGGCCTGTTTCTGGGCGGTCTCATGGAGAAGAACGAGACCGTCGGCACCGAGCCGCTGGGCTACCTCAGCTATTACTCGCGCCGCATCGTGCATGACTGGCCCGGCCTGTGCAGCCGCAAGGTGGTTGAATACAGCAAATCCCACCCGCGGGAGGAACGCACGCTGCTGAAGATGCTGGGCGCCCTGCGGCCCGACTTCCTGGTGCTGCGCTACTACGAATACGACCTGGCGCAGAACGAACGGTGGGTTGATGATGACTACCGCATCATCGCCTCCTTCGAGGTCCCCTATGACCGGAACGACCCGCTGTTCAAGATGAACATGGACCTCGGCTTTCTGGTGCTTGCCAGGAGAACCTGGCATCCCGAACGGACGGAATTCGACGGACAGCACCTCGGCGTCAACCCCAAGCACGCCCGCGCCCTGAACAGCCTGGCGCAGCGTCTGGTGCAGCGCGGCAAGACCCAGGACGGCGTCCTGGCGTTCAAGATGTCCATTGAGGCCAATCCCGACTTTCCGGAAGCCCGCAACAACCTCGGTCTGGCGTTGGGCAGCCTCGGCGACCCGGCCGGCGCGCTGGTGCAATTCAGGAAAGCGGTGGAACTCGATCCCGATTACGCCATGGCCCACAACAACCTCGGCGTCACGCTCCTGGATCTGGGTGACGTGACCAACGGGACAAAACAGTTGCAGGAGGCCATCCGCTGCGACGCGACCTACGTTGAGCCGGTCCTCAACCTCGCCGACCTGATCGCCCGAAAGGGGAATCTCGCAGGCGCCCGGCGCCTTTTTGAGGAAACGCTCAAAATTGAGCCGGGAAACGCCGGGGCTCTGGAAGGCATCAGGAAGATTGACGCGGCGATGGGCAAGTAGAAGTCCGCACAACAGCCAACCGCAAGAGGAATTGCAGCATGACCGTCCAGGAGATTCTCGATGAATGGAACCAAGAAGGCCCGCTTTCGCCGGACACCCTCAGGGAAGCCGCGGCGCTCCGGGAAGAGATAACGCCTCATCTCATCGAGATTCTTGAGCGGGCCACCGCCGATACCGAACATTACGTCAAAGACACCGCATGCGACGCCCACCTGTGCGCGCTGTTCATGCTGGCGCAGTTCCGCGAACCAAGCGCCTGCGCGGCCGTGGCCAATTTCTGTCGCATGCGGCCGGACCTTCTGGACGAACTTATTGACGACCTGGTCACCGAAGATTTGGCCCGAATCCTTGCCGCGGTCTGTGACGGAGACACAGCCCCCATCCGGGCGCTCATTGAAGACACCGCAGCCAATGAGTATGCGCGAGGCGCCGCCATCGAATCCTTGAAGATTATGGCCATGGAGGGGATTGTCGCCCGCGACGAAGTTATGGCCTATTTCAAGGAACTTTTCAATGCACGGCTGGAACGGGAAAAGTGCTCGTCGCTCCGGTCTGAACTGGTCTGTGAGGCGGTTGATCTGTATCCCGGCGAGGTGGAGGAGGAAATTCGGGAGGCATTCCGCGAGGAACTGATGGATGACTGCTACATTTCCCTGCGTGAGGTGCAGGAAGCGCTGGACGGCGGCCCGGAATTCTGCCGGCAACGGGCCGCCCGCCATTATAAGGGGCTTCTTATCGACGCTGCCGCGGAAGTGCCTGAGTGGCAGCGGTACATTTCGGAGTCAGGCTGGGACGTTGACGACGAGGAAGAGGAACCGCCAATTACGGTGTTGGACGAAATGCGCGGGTATAAAGCCGGGTTTCACCAAGACAACGCCCTTGACCGCCGTGAGGGAATCAAGGTCGGGCCAAATGATCCGTGCCCCTGCGGCAGCGGCAAGAAACACAAGAAGTGCTGCGGGCGCATGGACGCTGATCCGCCCCCATCCCATTGACGGTCATGTCCGAGAGAGAAAGACGCCCGGAAACAGCAGGATGGGTTTCCGGGCGTATGCTCTTGAGTTCTGTCCCTGGCTCGAAGAAGCCGGCGGGGACGCCGGCGCTCCCAGTGATGCATTTGCGGTTCAGGCGATTGCGTGGGCCTTTTCGTAGGCGGCGATCTTGTCCTCGTTCAGCAGCGTGAGGCCGATCTGATCCCAGCCGTTGAGCAGGCGCTCGCGCAGGAAGGGGTGCAGTTCAAAGGCAATCGTGCCGCCGCAGGGCTTCACGATCTGCATGGCCTCAAGGTCCACGGTCAGCCTGTAGCCTTCCGTCGCGCGCAGTTCCTTGAACAACTCCTCGACCACGCCGCCCGCCAGTTTGATGGGCAGCATGCCGTTGTTGAAGCAGTTGTTGTAGAAGATGTCGGCGTAGGAGGTGGCGATGATGCAGCGGATGCCGTAGTCGTGCAGCGCCCAGGGTGCGTGCTCGCGCGAGGAGCCGCAGCCGAAGTTGTCCTTGGACAGCAGAATGCTGGCCCCCGCGTAGCGCGGTGCGTTCATCTCAAAATCGGGGTTCGGCGTCGTGCCGTCATCCAGGTAACGCCAGTCGTAAAACAGCACATCGCCGTAGCCGGTGCGTTCGATGCGCTTGAGGAACTGTTTCGGGATGATCTGGTCGGTGTCAACGTTGAGCGCCTCAAGCGGGGCCACAATACCGGTCAGTTTCTTGAAGGGTTCCATGATCCGTATTCCTTCTTCCGTTCGATCCGTCATTCCCGCGAAAGCGGGAATCCATGTCGTTGCTCGCCTCGTGGATTCTCGCTTTCGCGGGAATGACGTGGCGTTGGGATTTCAAGTATTGTCAGCTAGTCCTTGTACGCCCACGCGCGAATGTCAACGAAGGTGCCCGCGATGGCGGCGGCGGCCGCCATGGCCGGACTCACCAGATGGGTGCGCCCGCCCTTGCCCTGGCGGCCCTCGAAGTTGCGGTTGGAGGTGGCCGCGCAGCGCTCGCCCGGACTCAGCCGGTCATCGTTCATCGCCAGGCACATCGAGCAGCCCGGCTCGCGCCATTCAAAACCCGCCGCAACGAAAATCTTGTCCAGCCCCTCCTGCTCCGCCTGTTCCTTGACGGCATACGAACCGGGCACGACCATGGCCAGTTTCACCGAGTCTGCCTTCTGGTAGCCCTTGGCC
>CALDSM010000298.1 GCA_937923585.1 uncultured bacterium | reverse complement strand
AATGAAGGCCTTGAACCGGTTCTTCGGATAGCGAACGGTACTCACCATCAGCAACGCCAGCGCGACGGACAGGGGGCCGAGCATGAAGTACGCCACCGGACTGACCGGCGGGGCATCCACCTTGTTTTCAAAATACAGCAGAAAGAGCACGGCTGCGGCCAGCGTGCCGCCTGCGGCGGGCGACGGAAGGCCGATAAAGGAATCGCGCCGGTCGGCCTGGAAGGTGTTGAAGCGGGCAAGGCGCAGCGCGGTGCAGATCACGTAGATGATGCCCATATAGGAGCCGGTCTCGCCCACGATGGACAGCGCCCTTGCAGAAAGCGGGAGATGGGTGCCCTCGGGCAGATAGGCCATGAACACCAGCACCGCCGGGGCTACGCCGAAGGAAACGAGATCGCACAGGCTGTCAAGCTGCTTGCCGAATTCGGACGAGCTCTTGGTGAGCCGCGCGACAAAGCCGTCCAGCATGTCGAAGATGATCGCCACCAGAATACAGGTGGCCGCCCAGCGGAATTCGTTGCCGATGCTCGCGAAGATGCTCGTCACGCCCATGTACAGGTTCATGGTGGTCATGACACTGGCGGCCATGTTGACCGGCCTGAAACGGCGCGGCGTTCTTACGCGCCTGCGGCGCAGGGGATAGAGTTTCATTTGAATCTTGCCATTATGGTGGTTCCGGCACTCACCTTCTGGTTCATGCCAACGCAGACTTCCGTGCCCGGCGGCAGATACAACTCCACGCGCGAGCCAAAACGTATCATCCCGAATTTCTCCCCCTTAGTCAAGGCAGTGCCCGGTTTGACGGGACAGACGATGTGGCGCGCCACCGCGCCGGAAATCTGCCGGACGGTGACCGGACCCTTTGGCGTGTCCAGCCAGATTGCGTTGGACTCGTTTACCTTGCTCGAATCAGGGTCGCGGGCGTCGCGGTATTTACCCGGCGCATAGCGCACATCCTTCACCGTGCAGTCGAAGGGCGCACGGTTCACATGCACGCTGAACACGGACATGAATATGCTCACGCGACGCGACGCCCCGCTGTAGTGGGGTGAGTCGGCCAAATCCTCAATGGCAACCACCGTGCCGTCGGCCGGGGAGACTATCTCATTGGGCGCAGCCGTGATGGTCCGGGGAAAATCGCGGAAGAACAGCATCATGGCGAATCCTGCCACCACCACAGGAACGCCGACCCAGCCGCAGCCCCAGTGACGCAGCGCCAGGCACATTGCGACCCCGACCGCAATGACCGGGCCATAATACATCAGTCCCTCTTTCCAGCCGCTAAACGCAGGGTTCACATCAGGCCCCTTTCTTTCAGGCTCACATGGCGGTCGTATCCGAAAATCACATGGTCCAACAGGTTAATGCCAATCAACTGGGCGGCCTCCAACAGACGTTTTGTCACCGCGATGTCGGCCCGGCTCGGCTCGGGGTCGCCGCTCGGGTGGTTGTGCGCCACAATCATCGCCGTGGCGCCCAGCCGCACGGCCTTGCGCAGCACATCGCGCGGCATGGCATCAGTGCCGTCAATGCCGCCATGGGAGACCTCGTCCCTCTTCAGGACCTCATTCTTGTTGTTCAGCAAGAGCGCGATGAAGTGTTCCGTTTCGTACTCTTTGAACTGGCTCTTCAGGAGCTGCCACACATCCTCGGCGGAGTGGATCTTTTTCAGTTCCGGCCTCTTGTGAAACTCGAGCCGCTTGCCCAGTTCGAGAGCGGCCTTGATCTCGATGGCCTTGACGCGCCCGATACCTTTTACCTCCTGGAGTTCCTCCAGGCTGGCCTGCGAAATGCGGCGCAAATTGTTGTCGAAGTGTCGCAGCAGCGCCGCGGCAAGGTCCACCGCATTCAACTCGCGTGTCCCCGTGCGGAAGAGCACTCCCAGGAGTTCCGCGTCTTTCAGCGCATCGGCGCCGCAGCGTTCCAGCCGCTCGCGCGGACGGTCGTCCTCGGGCATTTCCCGCACCGTGACAGGACGGCGCACGGGGTTATTGTCAGCGTCCGTGTTCATCGCTTCGCAGTAGTCCCCTGATTCGGGAAAAGTGTATCACGGAGCAAGGTCCGGGCGAAATGCGGGCGACGTGCACGCTTTGCGGAAATATCCAATCACCAGTGCGCTCCATGTGCAGGAGCCGGCAGGAATGCTCTCGCGTTCGCGTGATTGACGGGCACTCCCAGTAACTACGCGGACCGGCGCCCCGTGACGATTCTCTTGATCCCCGCCAGGTCCTCGACACACTGCACTTCCACAAACCGGGCGCCATTCAAGATCGCTGTCGCAGCCTCATGCTGTTTCTCGCCGATTTCCAGCGCGATGAAACCATCCGGATTCAGGTGATCCGGCGCCGCCGCAACGATGCGCCGAACAAGATCCAATCCGTCCGCCCCTGCCACGAGGGCACGCTTGTCTTCATACTTCGTGATGTCCAGCGGCAGCGTGTTCCACTCCCCCGCCTCCACATAGGGCGGATTGGCGGTGATGATGTCAAAGGCAGGTTCGTCCTTGGGCAATGCGTCGAACAGGTCGCCCTGACGCACGCGCACGCGGGAACCGACATGTTTGGCGTTTTCACGAGTCAATGCCACCGCGTCGGGGGAAATGTCGGCCGCAGTCACGTCGCACTGGGTCAGATAGGCGGCCAGGGTGATCGCCACGCATCCGCTGCCGGTGCACAAGTCCAGGATGCGAAGGGGGCGCGCGGCCTCCTCCGCAAACTTCAGTGCGGTCTCCACCAGATGCTCGGTCTCGGGACGCGGAATCAGCACAGGACGGCGCACCAGGAAATCGAGGGAGTAAAACTCACGGTAGCCGAGGATGTAGGCCACCGGCTCATGGGCAAGACGGCGGTCCATGAACTTCGGAAAGCCGCCGAGTCGGCCGGATTCGCGCAGGCGGGCCAGCAAGTCTGCACGCGAAAGACCCACCGCGTGCGCCAGAAGGAGTTCGGCGTCAAGCCGCGGGGATTCTGAAACCTTCGAGAGGCGTGCCGCGGCGTCGCGAACCACGTCGCCGTAGGTGGGAGCCATGTCAGGTACCTTCCGCCAAGCGTGCGGCCCGGTCGGCCGCGTTGAGCGCGTCAATGAAATCCTGAAGGTCACCCTCCAGAATCTGTTTCAGTTTGTACAGCGAGAGATGAATGCGATGGTCGGTGACCCTGTTTTCGGGGAAATTGTACGTGCGGATCTTCTCACTGCGGTCACCGGAGCCCACCTGGTTTCGTCGGGTGGCGCTGCGGCTGCTCTCTTCCGCCTGAATCTTGATGTCCAGCAGCCGCGCCCGCAGCACGCGCAGGGCCTGGGCCTTGTTCTTGTGCTGGGACTTTTCGTCCTGGCAGGTGACGACAATGCCCGTGGGCTTGTGCGTGACGCGCACGGCCGAGTCGGTCGTGTTCACGCTCTGCCCGCCGGGGCCGCTGGAGCGGTACACGTCGAACTGAAGGTCGTTCGCGTCAATCTGGATTTCGACCTCCTCGGCCTCGGGCAGCACGGCCACAGTGACAGCGGAGGTATGGATGCGGCCCTGGGTTTCCGTGTCGGGCACCCGCTGGACGCGGTGAACGCCCCCCTCCCACTTTAGATTGCTGTAGACACTGGTCCCGCTGACCTGGAAGCTGATTTCCTTGTAGCCGCCCAGTTCGGTGGCGTTGGAATTGAGCACTTCCACCTTCCAGCCTTTGACCTCAG
Organism: uncultured bacterium; assembly: GCA_937923585.1. Taxonomy (GTDB): domain Bacteria; phylum Hydrogenedentota; class Hydrogenedentia; order Hydrogenedentales; family CAITNO01; genus CAITNO01. The sequence continues at coordinate 2,334 of CALDSM010000298.1, read as the reverse complement.
CGAAACGGGAATACATGCGGAAGAGGTCGGCGGCAAACAGCCCCGCTTCCTCTCCACCGGTTCCGGCACGGATTTCAACGATGGTGTTCTTCTCGTCAAGCGGGTCTTTGGGGACAAGCAGGAGCCGCAGTTCGGACTCCATTTCCCCCAGCGACTTGCGCGCGCGGTCGCGCTCCTCGGTGGCCATGGCGACCATTTCCGGGTCGTCTTCCTGCCCGAGAATGGATTCCGCCTCGGCGAGGGACGCTTCGGTGCGCTCGTATTGCCGCAGACTGGCCACCAATTCCGCCATTTCGGCGTGACGACGCGCCAGTTTCATGTATTTCTGCGGGTCGAGCGCCACTTCAGGCGTGGCCATCTCCTGCGCGAGGCGGTCCGATTCGTCCACCACCGCGCGGAGTCTGTCCCGCATCAAGACATCCATGGGCGATTAGACGGTCTTGTTGGAGGCGAATTTCTTCTGGAAGCGCTCGACGCGGCCCTCTCTGTCCAGGAGCTTCTGCTTGCCCGTGTAGAACGGGTGCGAGTGGCTCGACAGGTCCAGCGTGTACAGCGGATATTCCTTGCCTTCAAACGTCGTCGTCTTGTCCGTTTTCACGGTGGACTTGGACAGCCAGCTCACGTTGGCGCCCACGTCCTGGAAAACGACATCGCGGTAATTCGCGGGGTGAATGCCCTTCTTCACGACCATTTCTCCTGTGTCCCGGAGGCTTTCCCATCCGGAAAGTATCCTGCTTTACGACAAAGAGCCCGACCACGGGCGCACAACCCCATGGCCGGGTTCATGTTGTGGATAGTCTAACATGAACCGCACCACGGCTGCAAACCCAAGCCTTTGTGTATAAGAATGGTGCCGGGAGGGGGAATCGAACCCCCATGGTGTCACCACCGGCGGATTTTGAGTCCGCTGCGTCTGCCTATTTCGCCATCCCGGCAACAGGCGCATAGTATAGCGGCTGAATTGCCCACTATTCAACAGATTATTGCAGTTTTTCGACACTTTTCTCGCGGAACGGTTGCCTATCCCTGCGCGGGCAGTCCGTTCCGGTCATAGTCCTCCAGGGCTGTGCTGAGCACCTGGGCGGTCTTGAACAGGCATTCCTCGTCCAGAATTTCCCATGTGTCCCGGCGACAGTGGTAATAATGGGCCGGCCGGGGGTCCATACCCACCATCGCGGCCGCGGGGAGTCCCACGCGGGTAAAGGCCGCCGCATCGGTTGCCCCGACATGCACAGTTCCAAAGCCGCGGTCCAGGCCGTTCTGCCGCATGGCCTTTTGCAGCAGCGCGCACAGGCCGGGGTGGTGCCGTTTTGATCCGTTCAGGTCGCGGTTGTACACCATCAGGTGCTCCAGTTCCCGAAAACTCTCCAGCGCGACAAAAACGGTCTCCACATCGGTCCACTCGGTGCGGTGCCGCCGCATATACGCATCGGCCCCACAAAGGCCGGCCTCTTCCGAACCGGTGACCATGAAGATGATCTCGGTGTTTTCCGGGACAATGCCCGCCTGTTTGAACTGGCGTGCCAGGCCGACCGACACCAGCGCCCCGCTCAAATTGTCCACCGCGCCCGGCGCAACCACGCCAAAGCGCGTAAAAGTCGCCGCGATGAGGACTCCCGGCAGCGCGAGCAACTGGCTCATTCCCACCCACCACCAGAACCCACCTGCAGGCGCCTGGCCACGGCAAAACATCACCGTGGCCACGGTCGTCACCAACAAATAGGTGATGGAAAGCACGGCCACCTGGCCGAAATACATGAAGAAACGCGGGAACATCTGCTGATAGCGCCATTCATAGACCGCATCGGCGTGACCCGCCAAAATGATGCGCCTCCGCATGGGACCCGACGGGGCCAGTTTGGCGTACAGGTTGTGTGAGGTGTGACGCGGGAAGAACGGGGTCAGGATGTGACGGTAGCTGATGATTTCCGCCACAAACACAGCCACGGCCAGCAGGGTGAGGCCCATGGCCAGTCGCGGGTCACACCAGTAGGCGGGAATGGACAGCACCCCAAGCCAGCCGGCAACGACCGGTGCCGCCATAAACCCCGTTTGCGACACCGGGAAGGGCTCGATCTCGGGCGAGTACCCGGCTGAGGCCAGTTCGTCCCGCAAGAACTCCTGGCAGCGCTTCTCCCCCGCGCTGCCCGGCAGCCGCGGTCCAAATTCCTCGCAGATTCTGCGAATGGTGTCCACCATGTAGCGGCTGCATTCGCGTAAAGACGATTCTCCGAGCATATCCGTTCTCCCTCGTGTTGACTACCCTTCCAGCAGTGATTCTTTCAGAAACAGGCCATGTTTCAGGCAGATTGTTCACCATATCCCTCGGACTTG
>CALDSM010000297.1 GCA_937923585.1 uncultured bacterium | reverse complement strand
GGAGCAGTTATCCGCCGCACAAGCATGACGTGCATGCGGTGGATGAGACGGGCAGTCTTCTGGAGGCGGACCTGGAGGAAGTGTATTATTTCCGCGTGGATCCGCCCGAAGGTTATGCATTTCAGCGGATCTACACCGACGAGGGGTGTCCCCTGCACCAGGCAGGATTCCCGATTGACGCGGTGGTGCTGGCGCAGGACGGCTGCGCGGTGCTGGTGCCGGAGGGCTATCATCCCGTCGTCAGCGCGCCGGGATACACCACGTACTATCTGAATGTGCTGGCAGGTAGCGCGCAGAGCCTGATGGCCCGGGACGATCCCCGGTACAGTTGGGTGAAAGAGACCTATCGCGGTCGCGATGACCGCTTGCCTTTGTTCTAAGGCCACGTTCTGGCTTGATTGGAGTGATTAATGACACAAGAAGTCCTCTTTGATTCCGTGCACATGGGCCGTTCGTCCATTGACCTGTACAGCAATGACGTCGGCGCGCCTTTTGCGGAGATTACCAGTTTTGCGGCGTACGTCGGCGGGTCGCCGCTGAACATCAGCGTGGGCGGGCGGCGGCTGGGCATGAACACCGTCGCGCTGACGGCGCTGGGGCCGGACCCGGTGGGCGATTTCATCCTGCACTTCCTGGAGAAGGAAGGCGTGGAGACCAGCTTCATTCCGCGCAAGCCCGGACACCGCACGAGCGCCGTGGTGCTGGGTATCGAGCCGCCCAATAAGTTCCCGTTGGTGTATTACCGCGACAACTGCGCGGACATAGAACTGACGATTGACGATGTGCTGGCGGCACCCGTGACGCGCTGCCGGGTGTTCCAGTTTGCAGGCACCAATCTCTGCAAAGAGCCCAGCCGAAGCGCCACCTTCTTCGCGGCCGAACAGGCCCGCGCGGCCGGGGCGGAGGTTGTTTTCGACATAGACTTTCGTCCGGACCAGTGGCACGACCCGCGCGCCTTCGGCGTTACGGCGCGCGCCATCCTGCCGCTGGTGGACATCGTGCTCGGCACGGACGACGAGATCAACGCGGCGATGCTGCGCGACCCGGCGCAAATCACGCTGACCCACTCGCAGGTGTCGGACACCAAGGTCGCGGGCGACGTGGATGCGGGCATAGCCAGTCTCCTGGCGCTCGGCCCTAAGGCGCTGGTGCATAAGCGCGGCGTGCACGGCGCAAGGGTCCATGTCAAGCGGGACGGCGGCGTGGTCGAGCAGATTGACGCGCCGGGCTATCCCGTCGAGGTGTACAACATCCTGGGCGCGGGTGACGCGTTCGCGGCGGGGTTTATCTGCGGGCATATCCGCGGGATGGGCTGGCGCAAAGCAGGGCGGCTCGGCGCCGCTTGCGGCGCGATTGTCGTGACGAAACACGGCTGCGCGAATTTCATGCCCACCTGGGACGAGGTGATGGCATTTGTCGAACCAAGGGGCGGGCTGTAGGGGCAGTTCAACGGGTTGCGCTGACCGCGCATGACATGCCCTGCACGAACGCCGTTGGCCCCCTTGTTCCAGGGTTGCCAACCGCCACGGGAGATAACCATGCGTATGGCACTGTTTGCGGCACTGCTGCTGGGCTTGTCCGGTGGTGCCGGATACAGCAGCGAAGCCGTATCCTGCCTGCCGGTTGCAGCGGGCATCTTTGATCAGCAGGTGCATCGCGCCCACACGACGGAGCAGGGCCTGCCGGACAACGATGTGAGCGGGATTGGCATCGGCAAGGAAGGTGTTATCGTTGCGGCAACGGCGCGGGGAACGGCCGTATTTGACGGCGCCCAATGGCGGGCAGGGGCTCCATTCACGCCGACTTCACCCTCCGGCGGGAAACTCGACAGGCGGCAGAGAGCGAAACTGCAAGAACTGGCAGGGGGCGCGCTGTCGGTTCGCGCCGTGGCGGAGCATCGGGGTGAACTGGCCGTTGCGGCCGACAGGGGCCTCTTCATTGGAAAGGACCGGAAGTGGCGCATGGCCCTGCCCCGTGAGAAAGAGGTGCGTTGGGCCCCCATGGATGTGCGTGCCGTCGCCTATGACGCGTCCGGAACGCTGTGGTTTGCAGCGCCGCAGGGCGTGGGATTCCGCATTTCGGAGGAGGAATGGCGGCTCTTCACCGGCGCCGAAGGCCTGCCCTACAATGATTTCACCTGTATGGCCGCCGGATCCAAGGGGGTTTGGTTTGGCACGACCAACGGGGCTATCCACTACCGTGACGGTCTGTGGGCCTTCCGGCAGGGGCGGCGCTGGCTGCTTGACAACCATGTGCGGGATATTGCCGTTGACACCGAAGGCAATGCGTGGATTGCGACGGCCAAAGGCGTTTCATGCATTGCCTTCCAACCGATGACACTGGCTGAAAAGGCTGCGTTTTACGAGGAAGAAATCGAAAGACACCACCGCCGTACGCGTTTGGGCTATGTGGACCCTGCCGTGCTTTCCGCGCCGGGGGACAAAAGCACCGCCGTGCCGGTGTTCACCGACAATGACGGTCATTTCACGGGACTTTACCTTGGCGCGACCAGCCTTGGCTATGCGGCGACAGGAAGGGAGGAACTGAAGCGGGATGCCGCCAACGCCTTCCGTGCCCTTGCCTTTCTAAGCGAGGTGACGCAGGGTGGCACCCATCCGGCGCCAAAGGGATTTATCGCCCGGACCGTGGTGCCCACTTCTGAACCGGACCCCAATCCCCAGTTTGACCTGGCCTATGACCTGCGCCGGAACAAGGCGGACTCCCTCTGGAAGATTATCCAGCCCCGCTGGCCGGTGGACGAAACCGGCGGGTGGTACTGGAAGAACGACTCCAGCTCGGACGAACTGGACGGGCATTTCTTCGGGTATGCGATCTATTTTGACCGCGTCTGCGCCACCGACGCCGAGAGGGATGCCGTGCGCGAAGTGGTGCGGCGCGTCATTGACCACATTCTTTCCCATGGCTGTAATCTTGTCGACTATGACGGCACGCCGACCCGGTGGGGCCGTCTGTCCCCGGACGATCTCAACCGGAACGAGGCCTGGTACGACGAACGCGGGCTGAACTCCTTCAGCATGCTGACCTACCTTTCCATCGCCCACCACGTCACAGGCGACCCGAAATACCGCGAAGTCTATCTTGAACTGGCGCTGAAGCACGGCTACGGCATGAACGGCATGACCCAGCCAAAGAGCATTTCAGGCCCCGGTCTTGTGGGCCACCAGCCGGACGACAACATGGCCTTCATGAACTACTACCACCTGATCCGCTATGAGACCGACCCCAAACTGCTCAGCATGTACCTCCATGCGATCCGAAGCCACTGGCAGCATGAAAAACGCGAGCGCAACGCCTTCACAAACTTCGTCCATGCCGCCTGCTGCACCGGGAAGAGCCGCAGCGATCAATGGGGCACGACCGAACTCACGCCGCCGAGGCACTGCCTCGAAGACGGCGTGGACACCCTGAAACGCTTTCCGCTTGACCTTGTGGACTGGCCCATGTCGAATGCCCACCGGATTGACATGATGCCGCTGCTGGACGAATCCGGCCAACCGTCCGGCAAGGGGGGCAGGCGCGACGGGCAGGTATTCCCCATTGATGAGCGGCACGAGATCTACTGGGACCTTGACCCGTGGACGCTCGCCCACAGCGGCAAGGGCATGCGACTCCGCGAGGGTGTTCCCTACCTGCTCGCCTACTATCTGGGCCGGGTGCATGGCTTCATAAATGAATAGTCGCGGCCTGCGGCGCTATTGACGTGACGAAACACGGCTGCGCGAGTTTCATGCCCACCTGGGACGAGGTGATGGAATTCGCCGAACCCCGGGGTGGCCTGTAAGGTCGTGTGCAAGACGCGTACCACTTGAGGAACGAACGGCATGCCAACCGAGATAGACAGGATTCTTGACGAAGTGCTTTCACTTCCGTGTGATATGCGAATCGAACTCGCGGACAAGATTCTTGCAAGCCTGAGCCCGTCGGCGGAACCTGAAATTGAACGCCTCTGGGCGGAGGAAGCGGAACGAAGGGTGAGTGAAATGGAGAAGGGCGAAATTGCCCCCATCCCCGGCGAGGACGTGTTCGACAGGATTCGTCGTAAGTACACGCGATGAGGTTTGAGATTCCCTGTTGGCCAAGACGGACATAAACCGTCACAGTCTCCGGGACACGACTCGCCGTTCACATTATGCTTCCGGACCCGTTGATAAGGGAATGCAACCATGAAGAAGTCATTTGCGTATTTCTCTATTTTCATTCTTCTCGCATTCACGGCAGGCGCGACCACACCTTGGGGACCGAAACAGGCCGAATTCAATCAGAAATTTACCTCCATTCAACCGCGAATATCGGCTTGGTTCCTCTTAGGGCTGCACGGTGAGCTGTTTTGGTCCGTCGATTTTAGTGCGGATTTCCTTCGGAATGCACGCTGCTTTGCCGTAAAGAAAGAGGATGGAAGCGGAATTGAATTACTGGCCGAACGCAATCTGGAGTTCATCCTCTATGCGAGTGTAACCCCGGATGGGGTGATAACTTACGCCGAGACACCGGAGGCGAAGAAGTTGACGGACAAAGGCTTCTGCGGTATACGCCGGTGGCCTGACAAGGAACTTTTGGCCGGGCCTCCGAAAAGGGGTGAGGTGAAGACGTTCGCAGAGATAGGGAACTCTGTTCTGCCGAAAGGGCCAAATGGTTGCGAGGCTGTGGCGTATGCCTTATCGGACGGTGCTTTCTTCTTTTGTCAGCCGAACGACATTTACTCGCCTTATCCCCTGTGGCTCATGCGCGTAAACGATGAACATATGAGGTTGGTTCCCACGGATGGTTCTGAGATGAAGCTGGTGGACATAGGTGGAATTGAGGATGCCTACAGCATAACGATATACCGCGATGCGTGGATGAAGGA
>CALDSM010000296.1 GCA_937923585.1 uncultured bacterium | reverse complement strand
AGGCGGCCCCGGCAGCGCCTGCGCCGGCACCCGCGCCCGCGCCTGCAGAGGCGGCCCCGGTAGCACCGGCCCCGGCACCGGCGGCGACTTCCTGATATCCGAGCATATGACCGGGGCCGTCGCCCTACCCGGAAGGGAGGCGGCGGCCCCGATTGTTTTTACAGACGGTCGCATGTGACCGACGTACCCCGGCGGCCGCTACTGGGAGAATTCAAGCGATGCGCAAAATCTTGCAGGTGTCTGTTGCGGTGATGCTGGCCGCGCTGTCTGCCACGGCGGCCGACGACATCGCCGATTCGCGGCGCAACGCCATTGTGCAGGCCATTGAAAAGGTGGCCCCGGCGGTGGTGACCATCAATGTGGTGGAGATACGCACGGAACGCGGAGCGGACCCGTTCTTTGACCTGTTCTACTACGGCCGGCCGCGCGTGCGGCAACGCGCCGTGGAAGGCATCGGAAGCGGGTTCATCTTCGACACGCAGGGTCATATCCTCACCAATTACCATGTGCTGCAGGGCGCGGACGCCATTGAGTCGGTGACGCTGCCCGGCGGGAAGAGGCTTGATGTGGAGCTGGTCGGCGCGGACGAGCGTTCCGACCTGGCCGTGCTCAAGGTGAAGGGGGACACCTCCGCACTGCCCCACGCCGTGCTGGGCGACTCGGATTCGCTGCTGATCGGCGAATGGGTCATCGCCATCGGCAACCCCTTCGGCAACATGATGCGCGACCCCCAGCCCAGCGTGAGCGTGGGCGTGGTGTCCGCCAACCACCGGCGCGTGAGCCGCGAGGTCGGCGGCGGCGACCGGCTCTACCAGGATCTGATTCAGACCGACGCGGCCATCAATCCGGGCAACAGCGGCGGGCCGCTGGTCAACGCGCGCGGCGAGGTGGTGGGGATTGACACCATGATTTTCAGCAACAGCGGCGGCTACCAGGGGCTCGGCTTTGCCATTCCCATCAGCCGCGTCAAACGCGTCGCCGACGACATCATTCGCTTCGGCCACCGGCGCGACCCCTGGTTTGGGTTCAAAGGGCAGACCGTGGCCGAAACGGACCCGAACCTGCTGGCTCGCATCGGCGCGACGGCGCAGTCGGGCGTGCTGGTCGTCGAGATACTCAAGAGCAGCCCCGCCTTCCAGGCCGGGCTGGCCGTTGGCGACGTGGTGACCGCCATCAACGGGCAGCCTGTCGAACAGACGAGCGACGTGGATTTCATCAACTGGGCGCTGTTCATCGGCGACCCCGTGATCTTTGAGGTGGATCGCCAGGGCCAGCGGAAGGTGATCAAGACCATGGTCGCCGAAGTGCCCCGTTAGCCCAATTCACAGTTTTATTTGATTTGTTTGCGCCCCCGCGCCGTCTCTGTTAGACTGACTTCTGTTTTCATCGAAGGAGAACGGCACAATGCGCGCGGTAGTACAGCGGGTAAGCAGGGCGTCTGTCGAGGTCGGGGGTGCCGTTGTTGGGGAAGTGGGGGAGGGGCTGCTGGTGCTGGTGGGCGTGGAGGACGGGGACAGGGAATCCGACGCCGACTACATTGCCGAGAAGACCGCCGGTCTGCGCATCTTCAACGATGACGAGGGCAAGATGAATCTGTCCGTGGCCGATGTCGGCGGCGGCGTGCTGCTCATTTCCCAGTTCACGCTGCACGGGGACTGCCGCCAGGGTCGGCGTCCCTCCTTCATCACGGCCGCACGTCCGGAGACGGCGATTCCGCTTTATGAAGGGGTCGCCCGGCGCCTTCGCTCCGCCGGTTTGCCCGTGGCCACCGGTGAGTTTGGCGCCCACATGCACGTGTCGCTCGTCAACGACGGGCCCGTCACCGTGCTGCTCGACTCGAAGAAACTGTTCTGAAGCCCGTCACCCGCGCGGTTACCGGATCTCCTGAATGCCCTCGAACATGACATAGTGCCGCTTGACGGGCATCTTGTCCATCCACGCGCGCACTTCGAGGGTTTTCCAGGAGCCCGACCCCACGCCGCCGCCCTTGTTGTTGTCCCAAAGCCACAGGGGGGTGGGCCACAGACAGTACGAGGGACGCGCGCGCTGATAGACGGCTTCGCCCACGCCGTTCTGGCCGTGGTGCGCCATTTGCACGTAGTCGCAGGGGAGACGGTCCGCATGGGGGCCTTTCAGCAGTTTCTCACCGCCTTCCAGTCCAAGGTCTCCGAGGAACAGAACGGACTTTCCGGCGTCGGACATGCGCAGCACCAGGCTGGAATTGTTGACGGGGTTCTTGGTGATTTCCGGATTCTTCACGCCCAGCACTTCCATGCGAACCCCGTCCACTTCCAGTTTCTGCCCCAGGGACAGTTCTTCCACGCTGCGTCCGGCCCCGGCCAGCGCCTGCGTGAACATCGCCCAGCCCGCCTTCTCGCCGGCGTCGCCCCATTGCGCCATCCAGGCATCATCGGGCAGGGAGCCGCGGATCGCGCCAATCTGGAGCGTGGCGGGCTGCCCAAGGATCACGGTGAGCGCGCCGAAGTGGTCGTCGTGGGGGTGGGTGATGTACCAGTCCTCGACCCGACCGCCCAAGTCCGTGAGGAACCTGGTCAGGTAAGGCGCATCGGCGGCCCTGCCCCCGTCAATCACAATCACTTTTCCGTGAACGGTCCGGATGACGTAAGACATCATTTGCGTGGTGGTCTGGTTGGGAAGCTGCCAAAGCGTGAAAGTGCCGGAGTCTGGGGTCTTCGGGTCGTCGGCGCATGCCAGTGCAGCGCCCAGGACCAACAGTACCGCA
>CALDSM010000295.1 GCA_937923585.1 uncultured bacterium | reverse complement strand
CGACCACCGAGATCTACACTCTTTCCCTACACGACGCTCTTCCGATCTCGCAGCAAGGATGTCGCACCCTTCATCAAAATCCGGAGAACCTTTGGCGACCTGTTCCTGGGCGGCCTAAGCCTCATGGCACTGCTGGCGCTGTCCCGACGGAGAACATAGACCGAAATATCTGGCGTTTTGCGCTCATACGCTGCGCTCCGATGCGTCTTCCCAGAGACTATCGGAGCGCGTCTTTTCAGACGCCACAGGGGGCACAGTCTTATTATGCCCGGCGACCGTTCACAAGTTGGCAACTCGATGGTTTCTCCGACGGGACGAACAGGTGTGAGTTTTTGCACAGCGGTGACCTTTTTGGAAACCACATCATCGCGGGCTTTCGTAGCAACTTGCGAATGATTCTTCACAAACGCGTGTCGCATGTCTCACACCCCTTTGGCGGGGCAATGGTGCGAGACCGGTGGAATGCGACCCTTCCTCAGCCGCAAACACAACGAGTTTCACAACGTTTCCGGCAAGGTCTGGCCCTTTTGGGTTGACGAAATGAAGGGGTGTTACCCATTGCAACCCAATGGGTTAAGCCTGTTCGCTGTCCAAGTAGTCTTGCGTCATCCCCCCCCCGCCGACCTCCAGTCCCAGGACTTTTATTGCCCGAATCGGCGGCTATTCCCCTGCCGCACCCGGCAATGGCACGGGTCTTGCTCTCATCAAAGGCGAGTCAAGGGTTCTATGGTATCTGTGATGTGGCGTTGAAGAGCGTCTACTTGGGCTTATGTGAATAGAAACAACCAGGGAGAGACAGGCCATGCAGAAAATCAGGACGACTGGCGTGACGCGCGCGATGCGCCCGGCAACGCTTCCACAGGCAGAGCAGGTGCTTCTGTCGCACGTCGAGATGTGCTACTCGGTGGCGCTTGCGCTGACGCGGGACCCCATACTCGGGCAGCGCCTTGCCCGCGCGACCCTGCTTTGGGCATGGCAGCGCCAGGCGACCACGGGGGATTTGGGCGGCGACGTCAAGATGGCGCTGCTCCGGGATCTGCGCAGCAGATTCCTGAAAGACTACTACCCTGCCTGCTCCGCAGATGTCCGCAAGAAGGAACCCTATGTGTTTCCTGGAAAGGAAGCGGGCGCGCTGGGCGCGGCAAGGACCGTCGGACGGGCCGAAACCTGCAAGGTCGGGTAAGGTCATGGAACACCGCGCATGCCCGGCAGAAATGCGGTCCGCCCAAATTGAGGTGGGGCGCAACGCAGCAAGGGTGCGCATTCCCCGGATGGAAGTGGAGACAGACTACTTCCTCATGGAAGAAGTGCTGTTGTCGGAAGTATGCAGACGGACGGCGACCAATTGGATCATTGACCTTTCCGACCATCAGGACGGCGTGACCCTTGTGCTTGCCGGGGTATTGTCCGGCATTTGCGAGGAAGCGCGTCGCCGGGGGCACACGGTGAGATGCGCAGGCATTCAGAAGCCCTGCGCGCCATGCCATGCCAGCCCCGGGGCGTTGCAGGTTCCGGCAGTGCGGACCGTGAAGGAAAGCTGGATCGGTTTGGCGGAATAACAACCGACCCACATGCCGCTGTGACAGCAGCGCGCCGGGGAACGCCTGCGGGAGGTTTTCGAGACAAACAGGAAACAGGCCGTGTTATCGGCCAACCGTGTGTCTTGCCATTGCCGACCGATATCCCCTGCCGTCCCGAGCGGGGGAATGCAGGGGTGCATTGGCGGCAATGCCTTCCGGTTTGCACCGGATGTTCGTGTTCAGCCCGTCGAAAGCGCCTGCAAGGCAGGTTGCGATGGCGTCCTGCCGGGCGTGGCAAACCTTGTCCATGCATTGAAAGGACACATCCACGGGGCTGCCATCCGCCGCCTTCAGGCTGAAGCGGGTCTCATTTCCCCCGGGTTGCGGCGCCGGTTCCGGGACCCGGGATGCGCCGGAGGAACACACGATGGAATGTCCGGCATCGAAACGAAGTTCCAAACTCAACAGGTCCAGTTCAAGCGCCAGCATGTCCAGCACGCACTGTGTTTCCCGGGGGGATGCTTTCGGTGCCAGGCGCATGGCGGCGTAACGCGACAATGCCATGCACCGCATGGTATCCCTGCGATAAACGTACCTGCTGATCACGGACCCGACACGGCCTGATGCCGTGACAATCCCGCCCAGCACGAACAGCATGATAAGCACCGGAACCAAAGCATTGGCTGATCCCATGGGAATGATGCCGCCCATCAGGGCGGCCACCATGCAGAGCAGGGAGCCCGCGCACATCAGCCAGGCCGTCTGCCGGGGGGTCAACCCCTTTCTTGGCGCGTGGCGGGGCTTGCCCGGGCTGATGCAGAACAGGGGGAAACCGCCAAGGTGGCCGCGGATGACCGCCGCAAGCGCCTCAAACAGGGGCACGCCCAGGGCGATAACCGTGCTGGACGCCAGCACGACGCCGTCTGTCCTGCAGGAACCCGCCAGTGAAACCACCGCCAAGGCATATCCGAGGAACATACTGCCCGTGGCACCGAGGGAAATGCGCACAACAGACCGGTTGTGACACTGCAGGGCAAGCAGGCTGCCCGCGAGGCCCAAACCCAGCAGCAGGGCCAACGGGGAACCGTTCAATCCCGCCAAAAGGGCGAGCGAAACCGCCGCCAGAAGCCCCAGTCCCGGGGCCAGACCGTCCATATCGTCCACGATGCTGAATGCGTTTACCAGTCCGACAACCCACAGCACCGTGAGCAGCGTGCCGAGACCGGCCGCATCACCGAGACTAATCAGACCGGCCAGGGGAAGATTCACGGCGGAAATGACATTGCCGGACAGTGCCACCAGCAGACCGGCCAGAATTTCGGCCAGGAGTTTTTGCCTTGCGCGCAGATTGCGCACGTCCCCCGCGAAGCCCAAGGCCAGAATGACACACCCGCCCACGAACAGCAACAGACAGTCCCGCCCCTGAGCACCAAGGTCATGGGCCATTCCGGAGGCACAGGCCATGACCACCGCCAAGAACGGCAGTGCAATACAGAATCCCGCCCAATGGGACATGATGTTGTGCCGGACGATGTTGTATCCGGCTCCTCCCGCGGGGTTGACCCTGCGGACAGGCCGCACAAACAGCCGTACCAGTGCGAAGGTTGCAGTGAAACAACCCAGAATCCCCCCCCAGCACAGGGGGTCGGCCAGACAACTTTGCAGATACGGCAATAGTGTTCTCCCGCTGTTTCATTCGAACCGAGGCAACGCGCGCCGCTGCAAAACGGTTCAAACCAAACAAGCACCCTGCCCCGCCGCTGCCGACGGGGTGCGCCCTTCGCCCAGACCGAGTCTTCATTCCGTACTGAACGAAACTCTGCGGAGACCAATTGACCGCCCTTTGTCCCGATGTCTCCACTGTAAAGCAGTATGAACCAACCGAACCGGCCCGAAAATCGGGGTTCTCCTGATTTGTCTCTTCGATAATCCTGACCTTCACACGGGGACGACCGTTCGGTCGGCGGTTCCGTGCATCTTGATGCCCACCCGCGCCTGTCGGTGTTCGTCCGCGTCGGCACACGCCTGCCCATGCCTGAGCATGCGCTGCAAATTGCGCCCGGGCGCGTGTTTGGCTAGAATGGCACCAAAGTCTTGGAAACGGCCCACGCGGAATTTTGGCTTGTCCCAAGGCGTTGAAAGAGCACCGTTTGAGGCGGCGGAAAGCACAACCGACAACAGGGTTTTGGAGCAGTTATGGCGGATCCGGCGGTCACAGATGCAACATATTGGCCCCTGTGGGTTTATCTGGGTGCCGTCATGACGGTTATCGGGGGGATGCTGTCGCTTTCCTACGTGCTGGGGCAGCGCAGCCGCAATCAGTACAAGAGCGTTCCCTATGAATCAGGCATAGCCTCCACGGGCTCGGCCCATGGCCGGTTCTACGCCGGTTTCTTTCTCATGGCCATCTTCTTCGTTATCTTTGACCTCGAGGCCGTGTTTGTCATCACCTGGGCGATTGCCGCGGGCGAATTGGGGTGGGCCGGATACGGCGCCGTTTGCGTGTTCATCGGTGCGCTCTTTGCCTCGTTGATATACCTGTGGCGCGAAGGCGCGCTGGAATCCTAGCGTGAAACCAAGCCCCAATCTAGACTCGGATCTGTCCCCCTCCAGCAGCCCGCCGGCCCTGTTCGGGAAGTCCCTTGAAAACAACTTCCTGTTCACGCGCCTGCAGGACCTGATGGCCTGGGGGCGAAAGAATTCCCTGTGGCCGTTCAATTTCGGCCTCTCCTGCTGCTATGTGGAAATGGCGACGAGCCTGACCAGCCGCTACGACCTGGCCCGCTTCGGGGCCGAGGTCATCCGCGCCACGCCGCGCGAGGCTGACATGATGATTATCGCGGGCACGGTCTTCATCAAGATGGCGCCCGTGATCCGCCAGTTGTACGAGCAGATGATGGAGCCGCGGTGGGTGGTGGCCATGGGCGCCTGCGCCAATTCCGGCGGCATGTATGACATCTACAGCGTGGTCCAGGGGGTGGACAAGTTCCTGCCCGTGGACGTGTACGTGCCCGGCTGTCCGCCCCGGCCCGACGCCTTCCTGGAGGCGCTCACCCTGCTGCAGGACACGGTGGGCCGGGAACGGCGCCCGCTGAGCTGGGTGGTCGGCCCGCAGGGCGTTGTCCAGCCGGAGCGTCCCTGCCAGCGCGACCTGAAACGCCTGCAACGCAGCCAGGCCACCCTGCTGGCCCCGGTGAACGGCGAACTGGACCCGGTGCAGCCCGTGCCCCAGGCACCACTCCGGCTGGAGGTTGCCGGAACGACCACCGGCGACACCGCCGCGGGCATTTCGCGCACCCTGGCCGAACGGTTCCCCGGAATGCTGTCGGAGGACCGCACGGTCCGCGACGGCACGCCGACCTTCTGGGCGCCCGGGGAACGCATCAAGGACGTCCTGCGATACCTGAAGACTGAGGTGGACGGCCCTTTCAGGGTGCTCTACGACCTTTTTGCCATTGACGAGCGCACGCGCGTGACGAAGCATCCTTCGGCGGGGGACTTCACGCTGGTCTACCATCTGCTTTCCCTGGAGCGCGCCTCGGAACTGCGCATCAAGACCTCCCTTCGGGGCGAACACCCCGCGCATTCCAGCGTCACCGACCTGTGGCCCTCGGCCAACTGGTACGAGCGCGAGGTGTGGGATCTCTTCGGCATCCGGTTCAGCGGCCACCCGCACCTGTCGCGCATCCTCATGCCGCCGACATGGAAGGGCCATCCGCTGCGCAAGGAGCATCCGGCCCGCGCCACCGAACTGCCGCCCTACCAGTTGCCGGACGAGAAGATGCGCCGGGAGCAGGAGGCGCTTCAGTTCCACCCCGAGCAATGGGGGCTGGA
Source organism: uncultured bacterium (assembly GCA_937923585.1). Classification (GTDB taxonomy): domain Bacteria; phylum Hydrogenedentota; class Hydrogenedentia; order Hydrogenedentales; family CAITNO01; genus CAITNO01. Next base: position 1,156 of record CALDSM010000295.1, on the reverse strand, counting down.
GAAGCGCTCTGAAGATTCGGACTACATGTTCCTCAACCTGGGCCCGCACCACCCCGGCACGCACGGGCTGCTGCGCATCATTCTCCAGTTGGACGGCGAAAACATTGTCCACGCCATCCCCGACATCGGCTACCACCATCGCGGCGCCGAAAAGATGGGCGAACGGCAGACCTGGCACTCCTACATCCCCTACACAGACCGCATTGACTATCTCGGCGGTGTGATGAACAATCTGGCCTATGTGCTGGCCGTGGAGAAGCTGGCCGGCATCGAGGTGCCCGACCGCGCCAAGGTCATCCGCATCATGATGTCCGAGCTGTTCCGCATCTCCAGCCATCTGGTCTGGTACGGGACCTTCGCGCAGGACCTCGGCGCCATGTCGCCCGTGTTCTTCATGTTCAACGACCGCGAGCACCTGCTCGACATCGTCGCCGAAATCACCGGCGGCCGCATGCACCCGAGCTGGTTCCGCATCGGCGGCGTGGCGCAGGACCTTCCCAAGGGTTGGGAGAACAGGATTCGCGAGTTCATCAAATATCTGCCGCCGCGCCTGACCGAGCATGACCGCGCCTTGATGCAAAACCGGATCTTCCTGGGCCGCACCAAAGGCATCGGCAAATACTCGCTTGACCAGGCGGTTGAATGGGGCATCCCTGAGATGAACCTTTGCGGAGGCGAGCCGCTTTTAAGCGATAAATGTTTCGATGTCATAAGGCACGCCGTAAAAAAGGGGCTAAAAGTTATCCTGACAACCAACGGCACGCTTATAAATGCCGATTCCGCCGCGCAACTGGTTGGTTCGGGCGCGCACATAGTTTGCATATCGCTTGACGGGGCTACGGCTGCGATGCATGACTCTATCCGCGGAGTCCCGGGCGCCTACGGCAAGATCATTGAAGGGATTAAATCGCTCCACGCCGCGAAAAAATCCGGGCGGCCGGTAACAGTCCTTATCTTGACACTGCATAACGAGAACCTTGACGAAGCCGTTGAGTACGTGCGTATGGCGAAAAAGCTGGGAGTGGACGCGGTCTATCTGACTTCGCTGGTGGCGGACAATATACGTCTTTATTCCCGCAGGGAGAACCATCCTCTCTGGATAACCGGAGACCGCCTCCGGCGGCTTGACGAAGTTATGGCGGAGCTGGAGAAAATG
>CALDSM010000294.1 GCA_937923585.1 uncultured bacterium | reverse complement strand
GGAGCGGTGCATGAGCGCGTTCTGGCCCGGTCCGTTGTCCCTGTTGTTGCCGGCCGGTCCCGGTCTTTCCCCATTGCTGACGGGCGGTCGGGAAAAGATATGTGTTCGTTGCACCGCGAGCCCGGTGGCGCAATGGTTGTGCCGGGAATGGAGCGGTCCGCTGACCTCCACCTCGGCCAACCTGTCCGGCGGCGCGCCCGCAATGACGGCCGGGGAGGCGGCACTGACGGGCGTGTCCGTGGTCATTGACGGGGGTGTTCTGGCTGAATCCGTCCCCTCAACAGTGTATGATCCCGATGAGGACCTGCTGCTGCGGCCCGGGCCGATTGGAATGGCGGTTATCAGTAATTTCCGCGCCCGCTGAAGGGTGCGGCGGAAAGGGCACGCCATGATACTTGCCGTGGGCTGTGATCATGCGGGATACGAGGCTCCGGAACCGTACATGCCGGCCATCGTCGCCCATTTGGAAAGTCGCGGGCATGAAGTCGTGCATTTGGGCACTCATGGGCCGGAGTCCGTGGACTATCCCGATTTTGCCGACCGGGTGTGCGAGGCGGTCTTGGCGGGCCGCGCCGAGCGCGGTGTGCTGATGTGCGGCACGGGCATCGGTGTCAGCATTGCCGCCAACCGGCATCACGGCGTCCGCGCCGCAGTGTGTGCCACGCAGGACATGGCCCGGCTGTCGCGGGAACACAACGACGCGAACGTTATTTGCATTGGCCGGCGCATTCTGAGTCTGGACGCCTGTTTGGAACTGCTGGACATCTGGCTGGAGACACCCTTCAGCGGGGGGGAGCGGCACTGCCGCCGGGTGGGAAAACTGGGCTGACGCGGAATGATTCCGTCGGAAGAAGGCGCATCTTTATGAAAGACATGACCCCGAAACAAATCGTGCATGAGCTGGACCGGCACATTGTCGGCCAGACCGAGGCCAAGCGGAAGGTGGCCATCGCGCTGCGCAACCGCTGGCGGCGCCAGCAGTTGCCCGATGAACTTCGGGACGAAGTGGCCCCGAAGAACATCCTGATGATAGGCCCGACGGGCGTGGGCAAGACCGAAATTGCGCGCCGTCTCTCCAAAATGGCCGACGCCCCCTTTATCAAAGTGGAGGCGTCCAAGTTTACCGAGGTGGGCTATGTGGGCCGCGACTGCGAGTCCATGATACGGGAACTGGCCGAAACCTCGGTGAAAATGGTGCGCGCAGAGATGCGCGAGCAATGCGAGGCCAAGGCCCGCGAGCGGGCCGAAAAGAGGCTCATCGAACTGCTCTACCCCGGCCGACGGCCGCGGTCGCCGCAAGCCTACAAGCCGCTGGACCCGAATTCCGGGGATGAACCGGGGCCTCAGGAGATCGAAGGGGACGCGGCCGACGAGCGGGTGCGCGAGATGCTTGCGGCCCGGTTGAATGCAGGCGAACTGGAAGACCGCGAGGTCGAACTGACCGTCAAGGAATCGGGCGCGGACTCGATGATGCAGGTCTTTGCCGCAAGCGGCATGGAAGAGATGGGCGTGAACATGACGGAGATTCTGGGAAGGGTCATGCCCCAGAAGAGCAAATCGCGCAAGATGCCCATTAAAGAGGCGCGGGAACTGCTTATCCAGGAGGAACTCCAGGAACTGATTGACATGGACCTCGCGGCGCGAAAGGCCATCGAGCGACTCGAGGATTCGGGAATTGTGTTTCTGGATGAAATAGACAAGATTGCCGGGCGCGGCAGCCCGGGAAACGGTCCCGACGTCTCCCGCGAGGGTGTTCAGCGCGACATTCTCCCGATTGTCGAGGGCAGCACGGTTATCACCAAGTACGGTCCCGTTCGCACGGACCATATTCTGTTCATAGCCGCCGGGGCGTTCCATGTGAGCAAGGTGTCAGACCTGATACCGGAATTGCAGGGCCGCTTTCCGATTCGCGTGGAACTGACCAGCCTCAAGGCGGCCGAGTTTTCACGCATCCTGCGGGAGACGGAATGCTCCCTTATCCGTCAGTATGAGGCCATGATGGCGACGGAGGGGGTCGAACTGGAGTTTGAGGATGAGGCCATTGAGGCACTGGCCCATTTCTGCGAAAAAGTAAATGAGGAATCCGAGAACATCGGCGCGCGCCGCCTGCACACCATTCTGGAATATTTGCTGGAGGAAATCTCCTTCGAGGCCCAGGACCTGGCGGGGCAGAAAGTGAAGGTGACCCCGGCCATGGTGCGGGAACGGCTCGCGGGCACGGTGGAAAAGCAGGATTTGACGCGGTACATTCTGTAGGGAGCGGATCATTTGCTTCACTTGGAAGCGCTGGAGCAGGCCGGTCTGACGGTCGCCGCAATGTCCGGCATAAGCGACGGGGACTGTTCGTCGCGGCCGGAATCAAGGGTTGCACGAAACGGCTTCCTCTCGAATTGCGGCATTCTCCCCACACGGCTGGCCCGCGCACGCCAAGTGCATGGAACCGCAATCCACGCGGTGGATGCAGAATATCTGCGCCTCTTCCCCGAAAGTGCACCAGATGGCTGGCCTGCCGGGGACGGGCTCGTGACCAATATCCCGGAATTGGCTCTTGGTGTGAGCGTGGCCGATTGTGTTCCATTGTGGGTTTTCGACCCGATACGGCGTGCATTGGGTGTGTTTCATGCCGGCCGTGAAGGGACTGTGGCGGGGATCGCCGGTGCCGGGGTGCTTGCCATGGCGGGGCGGTATGGGTGTATGCCTGCGGACCTGATTTGTGCTGTCGGACCTTCCGCCGGACCCTGCTGCTACGAGGTTTCTGAGGCTATGGCAGAAGCGTTGAAGGGACGGGGCTTCCCCGTCTCGGGTAGGAATTTGGACCTTTGGGAAAGCAATCGTCGGCAGTTGTTGGAGTCTGGAGTTGACGCAGCTCGCATTTTTCTTACCCAGCAATGCACTATCTGCGGGTCCGGGTTTCACAGTTACCGGAAGTCCGGCACACCCCTGCGAAATCTAGCCGTAGGGATGTTGTGACTGAAAGTCGCCACTGCTCTTACTGTGAATTTCCCGCAAAGAGCGGATTTTGTCCCAGAGAGGGAGGGACTTCCCGTTGTTCACCCGGAATCGAGTCTAATCTGGATTCTGCCGCCCAAAGGCATCGTTTGCGCTGTGCGTTCCCTTAACGCCTCCGCTCCGTTTGGCCATGAACAACCTCATTTTTCGGCATGAATAATGTACCCATATTGGGGGGAAGTTGCGCACTGGCAGGGGGTTGTGCTAGTATGGCCCACGTCAGATAGTGCCCGTGCGAAAGAGTGGGTTTTCGCCCACTTTTTTTATTGCAACTCCGGTTCAGTTGGATCGGAACATGGAGTGTTTTGCTTGACGGCAGACGAAGTTGTGCGCACTGCCTGGGCAGTGTTTGACCCTGAACTTAAAGAACAGGGTTACGAACTGGTCGAAGTGGAGTTTGGCCGGCAGAGCGGCATGCTGATCCTGCGGGTCTTCGTGGACAAGGCATCCGGCGGGATTACACTGGATGACTGCACGGCGGTGTCGCAGGTGCTGAGTCCGGTGCTTGATGCGCGGGACTTTGTGGAAGGCGACTACGTGCTTGAGGTTTCGTCACCGGGCTTTGACCGCCCGCTGCGGAAACCGGAGCATTTTGCGAGATTTGCGGGCGAGCCGGTGAAGGTGGTGACGCATGCCGCGGTGGGCGGACGAAGCCGCTTCTCCGGTGTGCTCAAGGGATTCGAGGACGACCTTGTTGTCCTTGAGGTGGACGGCGAGACCGTTTCAATACATATTGAGAATGTGAAAAAAGCGAGACTGAACCGCTAGCGATAGAAAGCGGAGGATACAGCCTTGGCCGATGATCTGAAACTTGCACTGGAGCAGATAGAGAAGCTCAAAAGCGTTGACCGCGAGACCCTGCTCGAGGCCATCCGCGGCGCCATTGAAACGGCTGCGCGTAAAAGCATCACGCGGTCGTCCAATATTGCCGTGGAGGTGGACCCGCATTCGCTGGCTTTCAACGTGTATGAAATACGCACGGTGACGGAGCATGTAAAGGACCCCACCGCCGAGATATCCCTTGAGGAGGCGCTGACGCTGAATCCGGACGTGGTGGTGGGCAACCGCCTGAAACTGCCCGCCGAGCCGAAGGATTTCGGGCGCATTGCCGCTCAGACGGCCCGCCAGGTCATTATCCAGAAGCTGAAGGACGCGGAACGCGACCGGATTTACGGGGAATTCAAGGAGCGCGAGGGCGATCTGGTGACCGGCACGGTCAAGCGCATCATGAGCAACAGCATCATCGTGGGCATCGGGCAGGTGGACGCGATCGTCATGCCCAGCGAGCAGTCGCCGCGCGAGAAATACAAGGTCGGCGACCGCATCCGCGCCCAGGTGATCAAGGTTGAAAAGCTGCCCAAGGGCACGTCGGTGAAGCTGTCGCGCACCTCGGTGGACCTGGTGCGCAGCCTGTTTGAGATGGAAGTGCCCGAAATTTATGAGGGCATCGTGATCATCAAGGCCATTGCCCGCGAGGCGGGCAACCGGACCAAGGTTGCGGTGATGTCCAGGGATGCAAACGTGGACCCGGTCGGCGCCTGCGTGGGTCTGAAAGGGTCCCGTGTGCGCGCGGTGGTCGAGGAACTCTCCGGCGAGAAGATAGACATCGTCCGCTGGAGCGAGGACCCGGTTCAGCTTGCCATCAACGCGCTGAACCCGGCGGACATACTGCGCATTCATCTGAACCCGGAGACGAAGTCCATCCAGGTGATCGTTCCGCAGGACCAGGTGTCGCTGGCGGTTGGCAAGCGCGGTCAAAACGCGCGGCTTGCGTCGCGGCTTCTGGGCTGGAACATTGACAGACGGGGCGACAAGGACAATGAAACACCGGAACAGGCGGATGAAGAACCGCCCGTGACCGGGGAGGAATCCGACGGCAACGCGATTGAGAACGAAGAAGAGTCCTGATCAACGTTACATTTTCGGCTGCGCCGCGGTATCACGCCGCGCGGCCCGTGTTAAGAGTACGACCATGTGATGTCTGGAGGTGGCGACTAGATGCCGACAATTGCCAAACTGTCGCAGAAACTGGATTTGACCGCCGAAGAGGCCGTCGAGATTTTGCGTAAACTGCACTACGAGATCACGGGTGTCGATGCGGAAATCAATGACCGCCAGGTGGACACACTGATCGAGATAGACGAAGACCGCAGTGCCTTTGACCGTTTTCTAGCCGCCGTTCAAAAGGAAGAGGCCGCCAAAGAGAAGAAGGCGAAAGCGGAGGCGAAGAAGAACGCCGCAGAGGCGAAAAAGGCCGCCGCGGAGGCGAAGAAGGCCGCCGAGAAGGCTGCGGAGGAGGAAGCCGCTGCGAAGGCTGCGAAGGTCGCGGAGCAGGAGGAGGAGGAGGCTGCGGCCCAGGCCGCGCCCGAAGCGGCGGTGGAGACCGAGCCGGTGGAGGCAGCCGTTCCCGTGGAAGCCACGGTGGTCGAGGCAGCCGTGCCGGAAGCCGTGGTCGAGATCGTTGACGAGCCTGTCATCGCGGAAGTTGCGGCCGTCGAGGCGGTTCCCGCAGTCGAGATGCACGAGGTGCCGGTTGTTGAGACGGTGAAGAAGCCCAAGCCGCGCGCCGAGATCATGAAGGACGAGCCGGTTGTCGCTAGCGAGGCGCACCCCGAAGAGGCTTTCGCCGAAGGGGAAAGCGCGGAGGGTGCTGGTGCGCACGGCATTTCCGGCGGCGAAGGGGCGGAAGCCGAGTTTGCCGAAGGGCCGCATGAGAACGAGGGCGCGCTGGCTGCAGCGGAACGGCAGCACGAGGAAATCGAACGCAGAAAGGCCGCCCGGAAGAGGGAAGGGCACCGCGAGGAGAAGAAAGAGGAGCGGCAGACCCCGGTGGCCGTTCCCGACCCGGATGTGGTGGCGCGCGTTATTGCGATGGACCAGAAACGCAAAGCGCAGCGGGCCGCCCAGCAGGCGGGACCGCCGCACCGGGGCGGCGCGCCTTCGGCGCCCGGCGGGGCAGCCGCTCCGAGCGGGTCAAAATACAAGACCCAGACAACCATCAGCTTTACCGCAGGCGACGAGCGCGGGGGCGGCGATCGGGGCGGTGCCGGGCGCGGCGAGAAACGCGGCGCCGGGAAGACCGCCAAGCAGAAACAGAAGAAGGCGGAGCGTCTGCGCCAGCTTGAGGACAATATTCGCCGGGAGGCGGCTGCGGCCGTGAAGGAATACCAGTCCGGCGCTTCTGCGGGCGGCGTAAAGAAACGCCGCCGCAAACGCCGCGATGAAGACGGCGGTTCGGAGCAGGAAAACCAGTCCGCGGGCACGATTCAGGTCGAGGAGAACATCACGGTCGAGCGTCTGGCCGCCATGATGGACATCTCGGTCGGTGAAATCATCCTCGAACTGATGGACTCGAACATCATGGCGACGAAGAACCAGGCGCTTGATCTGGATTTGGTCCGCCAGATAGCCGACAGCCACGGCTTTGATGTCGAGGTTTCGATTCCGGAAGAGAGATCGGAAGAGCACACGTCTGAACTCCAGTCACGATCAGATCTCGTA
>CALDSM010000293.1 GCA_937923585.1 uncultured bacterium | reverse complement strand
CCGATCTCGCCCCAGTCGGTGTCATCCCCGTCAATCTCGATGTCGTCCAGCCGGGGGATGTCAAAGACCGGCGTTTTCGGCCCCGCCGCGGCGGCGGAAGGCGGGCATGCGGCGAAAAGGGTGGCAAACAGCACCGCGATCGCGGCCAAACGCAGCAGGTACATGGCTCAACGCTCCTTGGGATTCCCGTTCGGACTGCCGGCATGTGCGGGTGAACAGACTCTTCCTCCGCCGGCGGTCTTCACGTGGTCTATGCGTACTGTCCCGTCTCGATTTCCCGCGTCTCCATCCCCGTCTCCGTCACCTTTACATGCAGGAAACCCACCGGTTTTCTGTCGAAATTCCAACTGCACGAGCGCACGGTGAACACGCGGCTCTCCCCTGCCATGTACTCCTCCGTGGGCCGGTGGAGATGGCCGAAGAAGAGCGCGGTCGGTTTCTTTTCGCGCACGAGCTGATTGAACCAGCGCGAATCGTTGCGGCTCATGTGCATGTCGCGGTCCTCGCCGTGGCGTTCGGGCGGGATGTGGGCAAACACGAACTTGCGCGGCTCCGGCCCGGAGAGTTCCTTTTCGAGCCACTCGCACTGGCCGTTGGGCTGGATGTTTTCCGAGCAGAACTGGCCGATGTGCTCGCCGCCTTTTCCCGCATCGCAGACACCGATGAATCGCGCGCCCTTGTGCACAAAACTGTAATGGTCCGACGGTTTACCGTCCATGTGGAAATCATCGGGGAACATCTCCCGCAGTGCCTTGCGGGTGTCCGGGTCGGATTCGTGGTTGCCGGGCACGGCATGAATGGGGATCTTGACGCCGTCGAGCTTTCCAGCGAGTGCCTGCGGGTGGATGTCGCCGGTCACCAGCACAAAATCGGGCCGCTCCTCCCCCGCCATTTCCTCCATCATGCGCAGCGCCCGCAGGAACTTGTCCACACCCGATCCGAGCGATTCGAGCCCCTCCTTCGGTCCCTCGGAACAATGGGGATCCGTGGCCACGCAAAAGCAGAAGGACTGTGCGGCGATTTCCGGGGCCGACGCGGCACCAAACGCGGCCCGCGCCACCACGCCTCCGGCACCCACGGCAAGCCCCCGCATGAATTCACGGCGGTTCATAAGCACCTCCTGCTGGAAAAGTTTGGGACAAGCGCCCTCGCCTGTCAATGCGGGACACATGCCATGGCACGACAGGCGAGGGCGCCTGTCCCACATATCCGGACCAACTTGCCGCCCCGAACTGCCATTAAGAGAAGGGGGGCGGCCTGTTCAGTCCAAGAACACACGCCGCCCCACCACATGCAACCGCCCCTCGGCGAACAACCGAATCGCCTGGGGGTACAGTTCGCGCTCGAGCGCCTGCACCCGCTCCGCGAGGGTGTCGGGCGTGTCATCGTCAAGCACGGGCACCGTCCCCTGAAGGATGATGGGACCGTGATCGTATTCGTTGTCCACGAAATGCACCGTGGCACCGCTCAGTTTCGCCCCGTAGTTGATCACGGCCTCGTGGACGTGGTGGCCGTACATGCCGTGGCCGCAAAACGCGGGAATGAGCGCGGGATGCACGTTGATGATGCGGTTGTGGAAGTCCGCGGGCACGTCAATGAGCGACATGAATCCGGCCAGCACGACCAGATCGGGCGACAGTTTCCGGATGGCATTCCAGAGGGCGGTGTTGAATGCGTCGTGGGTGGCAAATTCCCTGCGCACGACCTCGCATGCGGGGATCCCGTGTTTTTTTGTCCGTTCCAGTCCAAACACACCCGCCCGCGATGAAATCACCCCCGCAACGGCCGCGTCGAGTTCGCCGCGGTCAATGCGGTCAATGATGTTCTGAAGCGTGGTGCCGCTGCCGGACAGCAACACGGCCAGACGAATGGGCATGGCGGGACTCCTTCGTTGCGGGACATTGTATCAGGCAGCGGGACCGGCTGTCATCGCAGTGGCGGGAAGCCGCGCCGTCACTGCTTCTTGAACACGAGATACCTGCTGGCCACGTAGTTGAACGTGAGCCCCGCGAGGATGCCGAGCACGGCGGCAAACTGGGGGTACTGGTCGAACAGGGGCCACATCCGCGCCGCGACCAGCACCACGGTGTAGTTCACCGCGGCACCCACGGAACAGGCGGCAATAAACGCGGCCAACTGCCTCCACACGTGGCCGGGCTGCGCGTCGCTGAACGTGAAGCGGCGGTTCAGGAAGAAGTTGAACACCATGGCGATGAGTATGGCCGCCGCCGCGCTTATCTTCAGCGGCAGACCGATTCCGTCGAGCAGGGTGAGCACGGCAAGGTTAACGAAGGTGCCGAGAAAGCCCACGACGGCAAACTGGGAGAAATGGACCCAGTGACCGTACTTGAACATGGCGAGACGGCGCAGATGGCGCAGGTAGAGCAACTGCTCGCGCAGGGACAGTTTGCTCTCGCCGCGGTGGCGCTGGTCGAAATGGATGGGCACTTCGTCGCAGCGGCGGCAGCCGCCCTTGACGATGACCTCCAGGCCGATCTTGTAGCCCACCGCATTGAACGGGGCCGCCGTGTCGAGCAGGGAGCGGCGGAACGCGAAGAACCCGCTCATGGGGTCGCTGACCCGGGTGAACGGCCGCGCCATCAACGTGGCAACCCTGCTGTTGATCCAGCGCAACAGGCCCCAGTTCTCGGCGGTGGAGGCTCCGGGCACGTAGCGCGAACCGATAACGAAGTCGGCGCCCCGGTCCAGCGCGGCGAGCATCTCCGGAATCTTCTCGGGCGGATGGCTCAGGTCGGCGTCCATCACGAGCAACGTGCCGCCGGAGGCAAGTTTGAAGCCGTCTATCACGGCGGGGCTCAGGCCGCGGTTCTCCGTGCGCACCACGAAACGCACCCAGGGCAGGCCCAGCGCGGACACCGCCTCTTCGGATCCGTCGCGGCTGTTGTCGTCCATGATCAGCACTTCGAGGTCAATGCCGTTCGCGCGCACCATGCCCAGACGGTCAAGCAGTTCGGGCAGGTTCTCCACCTCGTGGTAGGTGGGCACAACGACGGAAAGGGCTGGGGGGGGGCCTGCTGCCTGAGTCTGTTCTGTGGACGATGCTGTCATGGGTTGGCGGCGTTTCCTGTACTAATGATTGCACGGGACGGGGGGATATGCAAGTCGCGGCGCGGTCACTCCCGCAAAAGCACGTCGCAGGCAAGGCGCCCCTTCTCCAGCATGCGCCGCAACGCCGCATGACGGCGCGCCGCGGAGCGCAGCCGCACAATGAGCTTCCGCTCGATCCGGTACCGGTCCAGTCTGGGCGGCTTGGGTGCGACCACGCCGCTGCCCGCCTCCTCCAAAGGCTTCCAAATCTTCGCGGGCGGATAACCGATTGTCTCCAGGTCGGCGGGGTCCACCGCGGCGAGCGCGCGCTCGACCAGCTTGCTCTTTTCCGGATCGCTGGCGAGTTCAGCCACCCATTTCTTCACCGACGCGGTGGTGGGCCGGCTGTGCTGCGCCACGCCGATGGGATCGCCCAGGCCTTTCGCCCGGCCGCCGCCATCCTCGGCGGCCTTGCCATAATCTATGGCCTCCGGCTCATAGGGGATGCCGATGTGTTCGCAAATGCGCCGGAACCAGGTCTCGGGTTCCTTGACCAGGTCCTCGTAACGCACGTGGAAATGGGGCGTGTCGGTCTGCCGCAGGAACGCCGCCAGGGCGGGCACGTAGCGGTTGATGATGGGGTTGTGCTCGTTCGCCACCCTGTAGTCGCCGTCGAAAAAGGAGTTGGCAAAGGAGGAGAACATGGCGATGGGATGGCGAGTGAGCACGATGAATTTCCCGTCGGGGAACACCTTTTGCAGGAACGGCAGAATCAGCGCGTAGGCCGGGGTCTTGTCGAGGCATATCGCGCGTCCGGCGCCGCAGGCCTCCATGTAGCGCCCGTAAATCGTGTCGCAGTAGGCGCGGCAGGCTTCCCAGTAATCCGCCTCGCCCCGGGGCAACTGGGCGATGAAACCCTTTTGGGCCTCCGCCGCAAGAATGTGGTCATAGGGTGCCTTGTCCACCTTGGCCCACACACCCAGGTGGGCCAGCGGCGTGAGCAGATGCGGTTCGGGACCGCCCTGGATCATCGAGTGGGCTGAAAGCATCCGTTCCAGCATGGTCGTGCCGGACCTCGGTGCGCCAATCACAAACAGCATTTTCGGCTTCATATATGCGCCTCCCGGGCAATTCCGCCAACCTGCCAGGTTTCCGCCTGCGGGGCTTTCCAAGAGTGGCCCGGCAGGGGAAAGGTCTTCTCCAAATCGGGCAACCCATATCGTCAGCGGTGCCATTCTCGGAAAACCCCAAGTGCAGCAATCCAAGGCGCGTCCAAGCGCCTTGCGCTGCCTTGCGGATACTGTACACATCCCGGTTTACAGGCTCAAGCGATGATGGTATAATCGGGCGGGTGAGAATAGTGCAAATTTGTGCGCTGTTCTTCCGGACAGCCGATTGAGGGTGAGACACGGGCAGCAGGAGCCGCTATATGGCCTATTCACAGCATGCCAACCTGATTATGGAGGGGGTGGAGGCGTGGAACAAATGGCGCGCCGAAACCAAGGGGGCGAAGCCGGACCTCAGCGGCATCAACCTGTGCGGCCGCGACCTGAGCGAGGCGAATCTGCGCCACACCAATTTTGCCAACGCCGCCCTGCTGAACGTGAATTTCGCGGGGGTCAATCTTGAGCACGCCAATTTCTTCAACGCGAAACTGTCCGGGTCCGACATGCGCCGCTGCAACCTGCGCGGGGCCGACCTGAGCCACGCTGACCTGAAGGGCGTGCTGCTGGAGGATGCCTGCCTGCAGGAGGCCACGCTCAACCATGTCAATCTGCGGCAGGTGGACCTGCACGCGGTCAATCTGCGCTATGCGAACCTCTACGAGTCCGACCTCACCGAGGCGGACCTGTCGGGCGCGGACCTGACCGGCGCATCGCTGGTGGAAACCTCGCTGGACATGGCGAACTTCTTCGGCGCGTCGCTGGAGGGCGCCAACCTGACCGGCGCCTCCGTTAACCTCACCGTTTTCCGCAACGCCCACCTGAAGGGCGCCATTCTCAACGAGGTGGACCTGCGCAAGGCCGCAATGACCATGGGCCAGCGGGTGGCCTACATGCTCAAGGGCAGCGCGGGGCTGTAAGCCAGGACGCCAGGCCTTTAGGGCAAGCCCGGGAAGTACGTCACGATCTCCCCAAGACAAGGGACGAAGACGACCCAAGAGACGCAAGGGACTCTGCCAATACTGGTTTCTTCTGAGGGTGTGCGGTCGTCCTTTTCGTCCCTGAAGTCCCTTGCGTCCCTTCTGGGACTGTCTGCCGGAACACAGCCTGTTTCATTCGACCTGCGCCTGCGTCTTCTTCACAAGCCCCTTTTCCGGGAAGAACGCGAGGAAGATGATGGACACCATGAACGCCGACACGCGCAAGTCATTATATGCCGCCTCAGAAAACACCGTGTGTACCGCTCCGGTTTGCCGGCATAATTCTCCCTTATCCGGCAGTTGGTACTCCATGCGCGCTTGCCCTAGAGTCCCGTTTCTAGTAAGATACGCTTTGATGATGGCCCCGCCTGGCGGCCCGTGCCCCGGACTGCGGGAAATCGCGGAGCATGAACAGGCATTCCCTGACTCTTGCGAGCGGCTTTCATTGCGCACTTTCTTGCTGTCGATTCTGACCGGCAGAATACACGGCCGTGTTGATGTAATGCTTCGGTGCGACCGGTGCTGTTTGTCTTCAGGGGACCTGAAAGGGGACACCTGGCCGGAAGCGCCTGTCGGCCGCCGCAGAAGGAATCTGTACGCGGTAGATTGGGAGGGACATATGCGTCTCCAATGGGTTGTAAGCGTGCCGGAACGCAAAGAGTTCCTTTGACCGTGCGGTCAACCACCCTCCCAGGGCGGTCGTCCGCGCACGACCCGTCGCCGGAATGCCGTCGCGCCGCAGGGGCGTCCCTCCCCCGTGAAGGCAGCGGCGCACCCTGCGCAATGACATGCCTTCCATTCCGGAGTTCCCCCGCTCCCTTTCCATGCGACGATCCACCGTGCGGGATATTCCGTGTCGGTTCGGATATCACGACAGATCACTTGCGTAACCTTAAGTTCCCTGAACGCCAACACCCAAGGAGAATGACTGTGATTCCGATGACACGCTGCCGAAACGAAATGCTCGCCGTCCTTTTCGCTGCGACCGTTGCCATCTCCGCCGTGCCAGCCCTCGCCGCCAGTGTTTACCGCGTGGATGCCGCCTCGACGGCGGCCACGCCGGACGGTGCCTCGTGGACCACGGCCTACCCGACGCTTCAGGCGGCGGTGGACGCCGCCGACACAGACGGCGGAGAAGTCTGGGTAAGAAAGGGGATCTACACCGCCGCGACCGACGCCGTGCTCACCATGAGGCCCGGCGTGGACCTCTACGGCGGCTTTGCCGGCACGGAGACAGACCGCGCCCAGCGCGACTGGAACGCCAACCCGACCACGATTGACGGTCAGGGCGCAAGGCGCTGCGTGATGGCGTATGGGGCCGTACTGGACGGTTTTGTGATTGCGGCAGGTCATGCGGGTCTGGGCGGCGGCATGTATTTCTATGATGCATCCCCCACGGTAGCTAACTGCGTGTTTGATTCCAATGTCGCAACCGTACAAGGAGGGGGAGTGTATTTCGAGTATGCCGCGCCCCAGTTTTCGGCCTGCCGGTTCAAGGGCAACCATGCGCCGGCTGGTGGCGGAATGATGGCAGAATCGAGCACCGCAACACTGGTGAACTGCGTATTTCAGGGCAATATGGCGGAAATTGGCGCAGGTCTGGACTTGATTGCCAATGGCAGTGCAACGGCTACACACTGCACCTTTGTGGGCAACAGAGCCACAACGGATGGAGGAGCGGTCTGCCGTGATGCAACTTCATGGACCTTCACATTGAAGAATTCCATCGTTTACGCGAACGAGGCGCCAGTCAACGCCGCCTTACAAAACGGCGCGGCATTTGAGGTCAGCTATTCGTGCATCCAGGGCGGTTGGCCGGGGACCGGTAACATTGATGCGGACCCGCAGTTTTTGTCCGTCGCCGGGCCTTTGTGGTTGAAGGACACCTCGCCCTGCCGGGACAGCGCCGACCCCGCAACCACACTGTCGGTGGACATTCAGGGCGTGGCGCGTCCCTGGGGCGCTGGCTATGACATGGGCGCCTACGAGTATACCGAGGTGCCGGTTCCAGACCTCGCCAACATGACAGAGGCGGACGCGGGCACCACGCTTGCCGGACTGCACCTGGCTCTTGGCGCGGTGACAAAGCAGTGCAGCAACACCGTGGCGGCAGGGCTAGTCATCAGCCAGAACCCCGCCGCCGGGGCGGCCGTGCCCTTTGGCAGCACCATGGCCCTGGTCGTGTCCACGGGCGTGTGCAACGTGAATGTGCCCAACCTGGTCGGGCAGACGCAGACCGCGGCGGGCACCGCACTCGCGGGCGCCGGTCTGGCCACCGGGGCCGTGACGCAGCAGTGCAGCAACACCGTGGCAGCGGGGCTGGTCATCAGCCAGAACCCCGCCGCCGGGGCGGCCGTGCCCTTTGGCAGCACCGTAGCCCTGGTCGTGTCCACGGGCGTGTGCAACGTGAATGTGCCCAACCTGGCCGGGCAGACGCAGACCGCGGCGGGCACCGCACTCGCGGGCGCCGGTCTGGCCACCGGGGCCGTGACGCAGCAGTGCAGCAACACCGTGGCAGCGGGGCTGGTCATCAGCCAGAATCCCGCCGCCGGGTCGGCCGCGCCTTTTGGCAGCGCCGTGTCCCTGGCGGTGTCCACGGGCGCGTGCAACGTGAATGTGCCCAACCTGGTCGGCCTGAGTGAAGAGGAGGCGCGCGCGGCAATCACCCTTGCCGGCCTTGTTCTCGGCACCGTGGTCGACGGCTTCAGCAGCACTGTGCCGGAAGGCGAAGTCCTGCGCCAGGCACCCGAGGCCGGCATGTCCGTGGCTCCCGGGTCTGCGGTCCTCATCGTCGTCTGCCGGGGGATCGGGACGTTGATGCCGAACATTCTTGGCATGACCCGCGACGCGGCCGAATCGGCCGTCCGCGGTGCCCTTCTCGTGGTCGGCGATATCATGAATGACTTCAGCGACACGGTGCCGGCAGGTCAGGTGCTCTCCCAGAGTCCCGCCGGTGGGGTGGAGACGGCCCGCGGCGTGACCGTCAGTTTCGTCGTCAGTCTCGGCCAAAAGACAACCGTGCCCGATTGCGCGGGAATGACGCTGGATCAGGCGCTGGCCGCCATGCAAACCGCCGGCCTTTTGGCCGACGTGACGGAAGAGGCCAGCGAGACGGTTCCCGAGGGACAAATCACTCGTCAGCAATCCGCCGCGGGCGCCTTTGTTCCGCTCGGTTCAACCGTGGGGCTGACGGTTTCCACGGGACCGGATACTGGGGCCACTGGATGCGCCGGCTGTCAGGGCAAGAAGGTCGCCTTCAGCCCTGGCGACCTGTTCCTGATGGGACTGAGTTTGCTGGGGTGGGCCGCAATGGCCAGACTGCACCGTTCATAGCGGCACAGTACACGCCGAAGCGTTAATGCCGTGCCTGCCCGGGCCGCCCCGGGCAGGCACGGCCTTTATGACCGCGAAGCCCCGCCAGACCTCTCTCAGAATGAAAACGGCGCGACAGTGGCGGTCCGTCACGTCGCGCCGTCCTTGTTTCAGGCCGTTGATACTCAGGCTTCTGCACCCGGCTCCGCTTTCTTTTCCAGCCCCTTCTCGGAGAAGAACGCGAGGAAGATCAGGAACACGACGAACGCCAGCGCGGCGGGCGTCATCCAGATGCCGAACCAGTCCATCACCTTGGCCGCTTCGGGCGTGGCGCCGGGCTTGCTGAAGTAGTCGGCCACGCGCCCGGAGGCCGTGGTGCCGATGGTCATACCGATGCCCCAGGTCGCCAGCGCGAAAAGGCCCTGCGCGCTGGCCTGCAACTCCTTGGGTGCGCGCATGTCCGTGTAGATCTGGCCGGTGACGAAGAA
Source organism: uncultured bacterium (assembly GCA_937923585.1). GTDB lineage: Bacteria > Hydrogenedentota > Hydrogenedentia > Hydrogenedentales > CAITNO01 > CAITNO01. The sequence continues at coordinate 12,124 of CALDSM010000293.1, read as the reverse complement.
GAAGTCGTAGCACACCCCGTGCAGCAGCACGCCCAGGTACCAAAGCGCAATGAGCCCCTGTCCGTTGCCCATGCCAAAGCACATGTAGCGGATCACCCAGGCACCCATGCCCACCAGCAGCATCTTTTTCACGCCAAGCCGGGTGAAGAAGAACGGAATCACCAGCATGAAGAAGAACTCGGAGGCCTGGCCCAGCGACATGACGGCGGTGATGTTCTTCACGCCGCCGCCGGAAAGATAGGATGCCGCAAAGCCGTAGTAGAATGACAGGGGAATGCAAATCAGCAGCGAACTGAGCATGAACACGAAGAAGGACCGGTCCTTCAACAGCGCCAGCGCGTCGAGGTTCAGCACCTCACGGACGGTGACTTTCTTTCCCGCCGATTTGGGCGGCGTGTTTGGCAGCGTCATCGCATACAGGCCCATGATCGCGGAGCAAATTCCGCCGATCCGGAGCGGCCATGCCGTCTCGGCAATGGCGGGTAGTCCGCCGTTTTCCGTCCAGGGAAGCACAAAACGCATGCCGCCGGTCTGGTTGTCCAGATACAGGCATCCGATGAACACACCCGCGGCGATCCAGGCCAGTGTGCCCATGACGCGAATCGCCGGAAACTGCTTCTGCGGACTGTCCATCTGGCTAAACGCGATGGCGCTGGTCAGCGACAGGGTGGGCATGTAGCACAGCGTGTAGGCGAGCAGATAAACGAAAAACTCCGCCGAATCCGTGGTACCCGCAGCGAGAAACAGCAGCGCGGCGCCGAGCAGGTGCAGCACGGCCAGCACCATCTGCGCTGGAAAGAAACGGTCGGCAATCATTCCCATGAAGAAGGGTGTGATGATGGCCGCCCAGCCGGTGGTGCTGTAGGCAAGCCCTATCTCCGAATTGGAGAATCCGATCTTGGGCAGGTACACCCCCATCGCCACGTACCAGGTTCCCCAAACGAAGAACTGGATGAACATCATGACCATCAACTGCACGCGCACGGACGTCTTCATGGCACTCTTCCTTCCTTGACCGAATCCTTGGCAGAGCGGCCTGCGGGCCGGTGCGGGCCAGTGTAGCGGGTTGCCCGCCCATTTTCAAAACCGCCGCCGGACAACGCCCGGCGGCGGTGTGAAATCAGGATGCCCGTCAACGCCTATCTGCGGCGGCGCAGCAGGCGGACGCCCGCCGCCGCCGTCGCCAGAGCCAACCCGGCCAAACCGGCCAGACCGGCTGCCGGAACGGCGGGCTCAACGTTGATGAACTGCTTCTTTGTCTCCATGGCCATTTGATCGGCGGTGCTCACCGACAGGGTCACCGTGTACACGCCGGAAACGCGGTAGACGTGCTCCGGGTTCCGTTCGGTACTGGTCTTGCCGTCGCCGAAATACCAGGTCCATTGCTGAACCGGTTTGGTGGTCGAGGTGGACAGGTCCGTAAACCGAACCTCCAGCGGGAACGCGCCCGCAGTGGGTGATGCGGTGAAGTCCGCCGTGAGAACGGCAAGGATGTACGCGCCCGTCAGCGTCAGTGTCGCACCCTCCTCCACCGTGTAGTTCCCAGGGTTGGGCGTGGGTGTTGCGTAACCGGTCAGACCGCCCCAGATGACCGTCAACGGACCGGTCGGCATGTTCTCCAGGGTGGCGTCGCCCGCACCGTTGTGCGTGTCACCGTCCGCGTCGGTAATCACCCAGGTGGCGTTGTTGGGGGTCACGTCCACCACCACGGTCCCGGTGCGCCGTGTGTAGGTCGCCGACACGTCGTTGGTGATGTCGCGGATGACGTTCACGGTCTGGTCGTCCGGCGTAACCCATCCGTCCAAGTCCAGGAACTTTACGGTGTGCTCGCCGTCCTTCACGGCCAGCATGGCGCCGCTGCTGTTCCATTCGCCGCCGATCAACCGCCATTGCGCACCGGCACTCACCGCGTGCCCGGGCTGGATGGTCACACGCAGGATACCCTCGCCCTCGCCGATGATGGGCTGGTAGGCGCCGGTTACACGCACCGTGGCGCCCTTTTCGAGCACAAAGGTGTTCGGATTGGGGTCAGGCAGGTTGTAGGCGGGAAGCGGCGACCATGTTATGGCGACGGCGCCCGTGGGAAGATCCGCCAGGGTGGTGTCGCCGGCACCCGCGTGCTCCGCGCCGTCGCCGTCCGTCAGCGTCCATGCGGCGCTGTTCGGCTCGACATCAATGATCACCGTGCCCTTCTCGCGCGTGTACTCCGCGGAGAGTGTGGTAACGGTGTCGCGGGTAAAGAACTGCGTTATGGTTGCGGGCTCGTCCCAGCCGGGCAGGTCAAGGAAGGTGATGGTGGCATCGCCGTCGGGTATGGTCAGCGTCGCGCCGCCCTCCTGCCAGTCGCCGCCGTTGAAGCGCCACCGGGCACCCGCAAGCCGCGCGGCCTCGGGATCCAGGTTCACCGTCAGTGTGGCCCGTCCCTCACCGATGATCGGCGCATAGTTGCCGGTGAACGCCGCCTCGGAATTCGGGTACAGGAACAGTTCCTGCGTGGCCGGGGACGGCTTTGTCCACGTTGGCAGGTCCATCCAGGTGATGGCGCAGGTTCCCGTGGGCATGTTGGGCATGTCCAGGCTGCCGGTGCCCGTGTGCACCACCCCGTCACCGTCCACCAGGGACCACGAAGCCGCCTGCGGCTGGACATTCACCTTGATGGTACCGCGCAGGCGCGTCCAGTCCACCGTGTACGTGCTGGTCACATCGGCGAGGGATACGGTTATGGGCAGCGGTGTCGGCGTGGCCCACAGGTTTGGAAGGTAGTTGAACGACACCGTGTGCGCGCCGAGCGTCGCCGAGGCCACTGCGCCGCCGGGCAGCCAGTCGCCGCTGTTGTCAAGCCTCCAGCGCGGATTTTGCGCGAGCACCCCGGGGGGGGTGAAGTTCACGCGGACGCCGCCCTCTTCGACGATGCCGCTCAGGCACCCGCCGTAGCGGGACAGGTCGCTCTCCGCAAATTTGGCCGGCACGCCGCCGCCGCGGGAAAGGCCGGCCAGCGGATAGTACGAGTCCAGTTGCAGCCAGGTGATGACAATGCGCCCGTCAAAGAACATCTCGACCTGCATGCTGTCCGTCTGCGTGGTGATGGTGCTGTTTATGCACACACGGTCCCAGGTGACGACAACGCGGTTGGGCAGCTGCTGGAAGTACACCTTCCCGCCGCTGGCAATCTGGAGCCCCGTGAGCAGGGCGGATATGCGCGGCTGGTTGAAGTGGTGCTCCAGGCTCACATCGGCGGACGTGTCACCGCTGTCGAAGGTAATGTAGCCGTTGCTCCCGACGTAGATGGAACTGTAGTACTTTCCGTAAAGCGGCACCCGCCTTCCGTCGGCAAGGTCAACTTTCACAAACTGATTGTTGCCCAGGGGCAGCGCGGTCGCCCCCGAAAGGGAGGTGCGGTAACTGCTGACCGGGTCCTCCGCGCAGGCGATATAGTAGTTGTTGGAAAAATTCGGCGTGAAGCGAATGCGCTTGAGCCCCAGGTCCATGACGTCTGGGAACGTGAACTGCTGCGTAAACCAGTCTGAAGGATCACCAGGGCTGGGTATGCCGGTGAAGTTCAGCTCTGGGCTGGTGAAGGGGAAATCCGTAAGGGCTATGGGCAGCCATTCGAGCCGCGTCAGAATGTTCTCGTCAACCCCCTCAACCGGCCAGTCCCAGCGGAAGCCCAGCCAGGAGAAATACACGCCCGGGAAGAACTTGACGCCCACATTGAGCGATGTCACATCGTTGTAGGTTGCCATCGTTCTGTAGCCGGCCTGGGGAACGTTTATCGGCTTGATCTGGCCTTCGGAGATGTATTTCGTGCCGTCGCTCAGCCCAACATTGTTGCAGGTCATGGTTCCGTCGGCGATGGCGCCAACGTCCAGTTTCACGCCCACCGACGGCAGCGGAAGCCATGACGGCAGCGAGGGAAGCACTCCCTGCGTTATGAGAAGCGACAGGATGTCCAGATTGACCACGTTCTGGCGGACCGCATCGTTGTGCAAAGTGGAGGTCACGCCGCCCAGCAGCCAACTGTTGAAGTTCTCGCGGTCGGAGGCGACGTAGTTGAATTCGGGCACGTAGGGAATGTCCACCGTGAAGGGATCGAGGTCCCACCCCAGGATGGGCGGAATGTCGAAGGCGGCCTTCAGGAAGAAGTGGGCGCCAAAGTAGAAGCCCCAGTTGCCCGACGCCGGACCGATGCCCAGCATGTTGCCGTCGGCCAGGCTGAACTGGCCGTTCACCGCCGCGTCGTAATTGAAGCCCGCGGTGGCGGCGAGGCGCACCTGGATGATGAAACCGCCCGGGTCGGGTCCCGTGCCTCCGGGCACCCAGCCGGAATCGAACCCAAGGTTGCTCAGCCCCTGTGTGGGCACGATGAACTGCACATCCCTGCTGACGGTGTCCGCCTTCTCGGCGGGCAGGCTCACCGGTTGCATGCCGTCAGGCAGCGGCGCGGGGCCTTCCTTTCTCAGATACACGGGCGGCAGCGGCACCGGCGGGTTGTTGGTGTACTCGAACACCTGGGCGATGGAGCCCCTGGCGAAGTCAATGCGGATGAAAAGGGGCCGCGTCACGCCGCCCACCGTCTCCTCCCAGCGCTGCTCGGTCCAAACCGCCTCCCCGTCAACCATCAGGCGGGCGTCAAAGGTCGGGCCGCCCAGGCGCTTGGGCTGGGAGAACACCAGCGAGGCGCCCTGTCCAAGCTCCGCCACCACCAGTGAACTGCCGTCCTTCTGGATGGTCTTCCTCGCCCCGGCCGCCGCACGGCGGTCCATTTCTTCACGCTGCATGGTGGTGAAGCCCGGGTTGCCCACGCCGGGCTCGCCGAGCCGGGAAAGCTCGCGCTTGACCTTGCCGTCATCCTTTCGGGTCCAGATCTCCACCGAACCCTTTTCAACGGCAAGCGCGCGCAGCGCGTCATCGCTTAGGCTGCCGCCCTGGGTCTGCGCCGAGGAAACCACCGCAACCTCGGCCCATGCCGGCACTGCGGCCGGCAAACCCAGCGCCAGCAGAAGCGTCAGCAGCGCCGCACCGCGCCGCCCGGCGCGGCCCATCACCGCCGCAGCCGCCAGCGCAAGGAGCGCGGCCAGCACGAGCAACCCTGCCGCGCGCGCGGACGGCACTATCTGCTCCACCTCCAGCACGAAGGGCACCGACTCCTTGCTTTCCACCTCGTCCGCCACCACGCAGGTGTAACTGCCGGCGTCATCCAGGCTGAGGTTGTCCAGTGCCAGCGCCGGGCCGTTGCTCACGCCGGCCTCGGGGGGCAGGGGCACGCCGTTCTTGCGCCATTCGTAACTGACCACGTGTCCGAACACATTGCGGGCGCTGATCTCGAGCACAACCGCCGCACCGGTGCCGGCGGTCACCCGGGCCGGTGATTCCTGGTCCACCGCAAGCTGATACGGTTTGAGTGCGACCGTGCACGACAGCGGCTGGGCATTCTCGTTGCCCGCCCGGTCGCGAAGCCGGGCGTAAACGGTCCGCCAGCCCATCCCGGGCGCAACCTCCACCACCTTGGACTGGGCATACGGCACCCAGGCCTGCCACGACTCGCCGTCTTCGCTGACGCTCATCTCCGACACGCCCGAACCAAGCGCGCCGTCGTCCGGGAACAGCGCCATCAACAGCACGCTGATGCGCGTGACCAGCGTGCCGCCGTTGACCACCATGGTGCCCGCGGGCGGCAGGGTGTCAATATGCAGCAGGCCGCCGCTCTGGCTCGTGCCGGTGTGGCCGGTGGTGTCCGTGGCGCTGATCTCAACGGAGGCAGGCCCTTCCGTGTCCGTGCCGCGGTGAACCGCGTAGACGTACTCATAGTGGCCCGCCTCATCGGCGGAATGAGCGGCCGGCCGGCCGTTGACGGACACCACGGGCAGCGACTGAAGTCCGTTGGCGTCGTTCACCCGGAAACCGATGCGCACTTCCGTGTTGTCGCGGGCATACCGGGGATACACGGAAACTTCGCTCACGGTTGGAAGACTGTTGTCCACCAGCAGGGAGGATGACGAACCGGTTCCCGCGTTGCCCACCACGTCGCGCGCGGAAATGCTTATGGCCGCATTTCCGTCCGGCTCCGTCGGCCGCATGGTGATGCGGTACTCAAACCGGTCGCCGGTGCGGGACTGGTATGCCGCCGCCACGCCGTTCACCGTCACGGTCGGCGTGCCCGAAACCCCCGTGCCGCCGTCAATCGCGTTGAAGAAAATGCGCACCACATCGCCTCCCTTGGCAAGATTGGGGCTGACCTGGATGTCCGCAATTTGCGGGGCTATCCTGTCTATGAACAGGGCGTCGGTCACTGTAAGCGTGCGGGTGTTGCCCCACACGTCGGCGGCCCGGAATTCCAGCGTCGCCCATCCTTCGGGACCGGTGGACGGTATCCAGTGCCTCCAGGAATGCTGCGTGCCCGTGACACCCGTGTACACGGCCAGTTTGCCGTTGATATAAAGTGTGGGGTCGCCCGAAAGGCCGGAGAGGTCCGTGATGTTTACTTTGATAATCTCGAGCGTTACCGCCTTTGCGGGGGTGGGCAGAACCGACACGCCCGAAATCACCGGCGCGTTCGGGTCAATGGTCAGGCCGGAAGAGGACAGGCTGTTGGTGTTCCCCGCGCGGTCTCCGGCCAGAATCTGCATTGACGCGGTGCCTTCGGGCTGTCCCGATGGTACGGGGAACGTCCAGGTGAATGTGCCGGACGATTCGGAAGGCGCCCCCATGACAACTCCGTTGAGCGTCAATTGGGGCAACGCCGCCAGCCCGAAATCGTCCGAAACGGCTGAAGTCACCGTGACCACGGTGCCGATGGTTGCACTCGTTGGATTGATCGTCGGTGTCCCTATGCCCGGCGCGGCCTGGTCCACGGTGAGGATGGTGGACGGCGGCGACCCGGTGGCGCTGTTGCCCGCCTGGTCCGTGGCGTCCACATAGATTTGCGCCGGCCCCGAGGGCTCGGCTGCGGAGACGGTGAAAGTCCAGGCATACTGGTCACCCAGCGCCTGCGGCATCGTCAGGCTGCCGTTGTTGAACCGCAGCACGGGCAGTCCGGAGAGTCCTTCGCTGTCCGAAACGGTCGCCGTGATCGTCACCTGCGTTCCGGTGCGCGCCCAGGCGACGGAGGAGAACAGGTTGGAAATGGACGGCGGGGTGGCGTCCACCGTGACCATGTCGGAGGCGTTGCCCGTCCCCTCGTTGCCCGGCGTGTCGAATGCCCGCACCAGAAGCGTGAGCGGCCCTTCGGGCGTGTCCGCGGGCAGCACATAGGTCCAGGTGTGATGATCGCCGTCCGTTGCCGGCACGCCCGCGTCGAGGCCGTTCACCAGCAGCGCGGGAGCGGCGGCCACACCGTGGTCATCCGTCGCCGTCACCGAGGCGACAAGCGTGTCGCCGGGCTTCACATACGGGGCCGACACGGAGAAATTGGAGAACCGCGGCGGCGTGTTGTCTATGACCAGCGCCGTGGCGGAAGAACCGGCGCCCGTGTTTCCGGCCGCATCAACGGCCGAGACGGAAATCGTTGCCGGACCCTCGGCGGAACCGGCGGGCGCCTGCCATTGGGCAGTGTACTGGTTTCCGGAAACCGTCGGCGCGGCCCCGGCGGTGCCGTTCACCGTGAACGCCGGCAGCCCGGACAAACCGACATTGTCAGCAACCGTGGCGGTGACCGCCGTTGTGGAGCCGTCACGGATCACGGCCGGCACGGCACTGATCGCGCTGACCACCGGCTGCGTGGTGTCGGTTACCTGCACGGTCAGGTCCGCTTCATAGGGCTGGTTAAAGACGGATGAGTCCTGAACGCGAATGTGGATGACATGACTGGCCGCCTGGCCCCGGTCAATGAGGACCTCATTCGCCACGACAACGTTTACCGAAGCGCCTGTGGCCGCGCTCAGCGCAAAGCGGCCGGCCGCATCATTGGTCAGCGTCCATGTGTAGGGGGCCACGCCGTCCGGGTCGGTCACCGAAAGCGTGCCCGCCGAAGTGCCGTTGGGCGCCGCGTCGCCCACGGTGAGCGTCGGTGTGGAAACTTCCAGCGCGCCCTGATTGGCCGGGGGAATCACCACCGCAGCCAGGCCCCAGTTGCCGCCGTTGTTCCATGAGAACGTTGTCCCCGAAAGGCTGCCCGGCGCCGTGCTGCCGCCGTGGCTCTGGTAGGTCAGCACATAGGCCGTCTCCAGGTTCCACTGTTCCGTCTGCGTCACCCCCGCCACCGTCTGCACTGCAAGGTCGCGCGTCCTGCATGTCGCAGCTGACAGTGCCAGTGCGCCCACCGGCGCCTCGGCGCCGGTGAATGAAAGCGTGGACACCCCCGTGTTGCCCCCGGTGGACTTGGCCGTGGGCAGCAGCGGCGCGGAGGCGCCCGGGGCGGAGAAGGCGTCCAGGTTCACGCCGTCCAGGAAGAGAATGGCCGCCGCCTTGTGCGCCGAATTGCCCGAGACGGTCACGGAAATTGACGCGGCGCCTATGGGCGGGTTCTTGAAATACAGCCACGCGGCGCGTTCATCCATGCCCGACGCCTCGGAGTCCACGACGGGTATGAAAGCGCGTGTGTCCCCGGCAGTGAAATGCACGTTGGACACTGCCCTGTCGTCACGGTTTGTCACGCCAATTAGTGCAAGCTGTGTGCCGGCCGGAACGTCGGCGCTGAAGGTGAACTCCGTATCATTGCCGTTGTCTGAGGCGCTGCCCTTGCCCAGGATGGACACGGCGGCATTGGCAGTCATCGCGCCCAGAAATGTCAGAGCCCCAATAACGATGCAGAAGAACCCCGTTTTCATGACAATAGACCCTCTCGAAGAGTTTGGCACTGCCTGGTGCGTCCAGAATCAAGTCCGCTTTTGGGAGGTCTCCGGAGGAACCTCTTCAGACAGGATTCGCACACACTCGCCCTGCTGATAAACCCATGACGTCATTACCCGATGACTAGGCACCATAATTTCAGAAAAAAGATGGCTGGCCTGTGTTCATGGATTTTCTTATTTCATGGTACGCGTTCCGGAATCTCGTGTCAATAGAGAATAAGGTGAGAAAAACACCGGAAAATGTGCACGGGTTCTTTCCGTCCGCCACAGTTTGTTTTGGGCCGCCGCACTGTACTACCTTTTTGGGAAAGCACCGTATGCAGGAAGCCCTTACCGCAGGAGCGATGCGACATGAAGAAGACAGGAAGGTTTCTGGCGTTTGACCTTGGCGCAGAGAGCGGACGTGCCGTGTTGGGAACCCTGGCGGAGGGGGTGATCCGGCTGGAGGTGGTCCACCGGTTTCGCACCGAGGGACTGGTCATGCTCGGCGCGCGCCAGTGGGACCTGGCGCGCATTTATGAGGAAATGGCGCAGGGGCTGGCGCTGTGCGCCCGGCAGCACGGCCCCGAACTCGACGGCATCGCGGTGGACACATGGGGTGTGGACTTCGGCCTGCTCGCCCGCGACGGCTCCCCGCTGGGCAATCCGGTGCATTACCGCGACAAACGCAACGAGGGCATGCAGGAGTATGCGTTCGGCATCGTGCCCCGGGCGGACATCTACGGCGCAACGGGCATCCAGTTTCTGCCGTTCAACACGCTGTATCAGTTGCTGAGCCTGAAGAAGGCCGAATCTCCCATGCTTGAAGCGGCCGATTCACTGCTGATGATGGGCGACCTGTTCTCTTATCTGTTCAGCGGAAAGAAGGCGCTTGAGTACACCAACGCCTCCACCACACAACTGCTCGATCCTTGGACGCGCAAGTGGAGCGAAACCCTCATTGAGAAGTTCGGCCTGCCGCGGCACCTGCTTCCCGACCCAGTCATGCCGGGCACCGTGCTGGGACCGGTGCTGGACGATGTCGCCGCCGCCACCGGCATTGCCAGGGGTGTGCCGGTCATCGCGACGGCGTCGCATGACACGGGCTCGGCCGTGGCGGCGGTGCCCGTGGCTCCGGACAGCCCGAACTGGGCCTACCTGTCCAGCGGCACCTGGTCGCTGCTTGGCGCCGAACTCGACGAGCCGCACGTCACGCCGGAAAGCCTTGCGCTGGACTTCACCAACGAGGGCGGCGTGGGCGGAAAGATTCGTTTCCTGAAGAACATCTTCGGGTTGTGGCTGGTGCAGGAATGCCGCCGCGTATGGGAGCGGTCGGGCGAGAAGATTGACTACGCCTCCATCACCGCCGAGGCGGCGGCCAGCGCGCCCTTTGTGTCGGTGATGCCGAACATTGACGACCCGCGCCTCATCGCGCCGGACAACATGGTCGAGCTGATCCGGACCCTGTGCCGCGAATCGGGGCAGCCCGTGCCCGAAACGCGCGGCGCCGTCATCCGCTGCGCGCTCGAAAGCCTTGCGCTCAAGTACCGGCGCACCCTGCGCATGATAGACGGGCTGCTGGGCCGCAAGACCGAGGTGCTGCACATCATCGGCGGCGGCACGCAGAACAAACTGCTGTGCCAGATGACGGCGGACGCCTGCGGCATTCCCGTGGTGGCCGGCCCCGTCGAGGCGACGGCGCTGGGCAACATCGGCGTGCAGGCCATGGCCGTGGGCGCGGTGGAGTCGCTCGCCGAGATGCGCGCCATCATCGCGCGGTCCGTGGAACTTGAGCATTACGCGCCAAAGGACACCGCCTCCTGGGACGCCATTGACGCGCGGGGCTGAACCGGCTTAATGAAAAATGTGGGACAGGCGAGGACGCCTGTCCCACATTCCCGATTGTGCCTCTTAGAGATCACCCTGCGCGTCCGCCGCAAGGTCGGAAAGCTGAGCCCATGCCAGCGACACGGGGAAGGTCTCACTCTCCGTGCCCGACGCATCCGCCGGCGCGCCGGGGTGGGGCGTCCACTTGATGAAATCCGTGTGGCCGTCCATGTAAAGCACGTTGGAGCCGCCCGGCACATGGTTGAACGTGTCCACCCGCGTGCTGATCTTGTCCCACATCACGGCCACCTGCGACTGCGACTTCTGCGATGCGGAGGCGTTGTTGATGTCGGTGATGAAGAAGCGCTCGACACCCTCTCGCAGGCGGTACATGGTCAGCTTCGTGTTCGGCGTGATGCGCGCGTTCCCGCTGTGGGTGTATTCAAAGTCCTCATCGTTCATCTGTTCAACACTGTCGTAGCCGGCACTCATCCAGGGCTGCACCACGCGGTCGTAGTATTCGCCTAGAAAGAACCCCTGCCCGTAGGCCACCGGAATAAGTCACGAGTTGTCGGGCACCACCCAGCCCAGATAGGCATAGGAGCGGTCGGCGGGAAGGATCTTCATGGAGGGGGTGTAGTTGCCCCAGCGCGGGTCGCCGTCCATGCGGTCAATCAGCAGCCGCCCCGAGGTGTCGGCGAAATCACCACCCGGCTTGAGCAGTTGGTCCGCCGGCTCGGGCGAGGAGGGGCAGAAGACCAGTTTCGGGTCGGTCAGGTACTCGGGGTATGTGGACCGCATGGAAAAAAGCAGGTTGACCACCCGCAGCGATTTGGGCGGGAACTTCTGGCCGCCGTTCTCCCCTGAGTACATCTTGAACACAAGCCCCATCTGCTTGAGATTGTTCTGGCAACTGGTGCGGCGCGCCGCCTCGCGCGCCCGCGCCAGCGCGGGAAGCAGGACAGCCGCGAGTATGGCAATGATCGCAATCACCACCAGCAGTTCTATGAGCGTAAAGCCGCGTCGGGACATAGTTCTTCCGTTCATATACAGCACTCCTTTGCGCCCGTCCACTCCGGGTTCCTCTCCCCTTCTCGCCCTTGCTGTTTGATCAGACCACGCGGACGGCGTTATGGTTTCTCCTGATCGTTGGATAAAAGGCAACTGTCTGGCCAGTTGGCGCGGGCCGCCTGTTTCTTCTCCCTTGCTCTTGCTCCTGCTCTTAATCTTGCGCGAAATCAGCAAGAACGCAAGAGCAAGATTAAGAGCAAGAGCAAGAAGTGAAGCTTTCGCGCCAGTCGGTTGAAGTGTTACCAGTAAAGGAATCTTCCGGGCCATGAGTCCCAACACCGCCACGCTCACCCTGCACTGCGCCGACGCAAAGGGGATTGTCTTCCATGTGAGCCGGTTCATTTACGAACTCGGCGGCAACATCATTGACGCGCAGCAGCATTCCGAAAAGTTCGACAACCCGGTCTTCATGCGCGTGCATTTCGAATGCGGCGGCATTTTCGTCACCCGGCCCGAGA
>CALDSM010000292.1 GCA_937923585.1 uncultured bacterium | reverse complement strand
CGACCACCGAGATCTACACTCTTTCCCTACACGACGCTCTTCCGATCTGCCAAACGTGCAATTGCTACCGGCGAAGAGTTCGTCTGGGGGGTCCAATTCGAACCGGGAACAGGCGTTAGTGTCATCTGCAAGGAGCTTGGTTTCCAACAAACCATCGAACTTGTGCCGACCGTGATGAAATACTACGTGGAGGTCACAGAACCTTCGAATCCGACATCCGAGCCACCACGCCGTTCATGGTGGCGAAGATCGCATTGGAGGCTTTAGGGGACGGCGTAGCTGAAACGGCGCTTTCAAGAGAGAGCGTTACTTGACGCCAACCATAAATGATCTTATACGGCAATAGGTTATGCTGGAGTCCGTGCCAGAACCGCACAGGCGCGGAGAACTGGGCTCCTTGCATGCCACCACGAGTTCGTTTATGCCCTCTCGCATCGTCTCGACCGGAACTTCCAGGAGGGTATGGCAGAAGTCTGTGCCGTCATACTTCATCGTGCCGACCTCCTCGCCGTTCAGGAGTATGTCATGCCCCGACGGCGCACCTCGAAACGGCAGGGATGCTTCAATATCCAGATGGATGCCGGTTCGTTGAGACAGAGAAAATTGTATGCCCGCATGCTTGACGGCATACCGCGCCTTGTCTTTCTGACCGAGGTCTAATCGCCAGTCGCCCAGCAGGTGTGACCAGTGGTCCTCGCGCCAGGGAAGAATTCTTCCGTCTGGGGGCAACTGCAATCTGCGCAGAATGGCCGTTTCATCGCTGATAACAAACGCCGAGAAGTCGTTCTTCTTTATCTGGTACGGCAGAAAGAACTTTCTAAACCCGTGGCCCATGACTTCCGAAACGTCGCCCAGTTGGCGCCGCATAAAGACCATGCTTATGCCGGTGTCCGCAATGAAATGTCCCAAAGACCCTTTCATAATGGCTTCCGCAGCGGCCCGGTTGATTTTTCCGTCCAAGTTGACTACGCGCACAGGTTCAGGCGCAAAGAAGCTCGCCCGCCCGCCGTCCGTGTGTCCGATGCAATATGCACCGTCTGTCCTTGCACCGATTGCGCCATGTTCCGTGCATAATTGACTGATCGATTTGTACCAATTCTCTGACGGTACGTGTTGAAGCGGATAAAATCCGCCACTCTCGCTGAAGAAATCCCTGTACGCGGGCGTCCATGCCATCGCAATCATCAGAAACACAGGCGCACAGAACACCCGCAGTACCCAGCCGGCCCCGGACGGGAACAGGCAACAATGGGCGAGAACGGCCATGCCAAGCACGAGAAGCAGGGTCGCGTCAATGAAATACCACTGGCGCGGCAGAAATCGGATTGCACCGTGGACAATGGCCAATCCGAAAAAAGAAAACAACAGCACACTGAAACTCGCAATCAATGGACCGCGCCTGACGGTGGAGCCACGCCGGAACGCAATCAACAAGGCTACCCCATAGATCATGGCCAAACCGGGCAGAGCAAAGCCTGTCGTGAACAATTTTAGACATTCTGAAGTGCGCGGAATGATGCTTTTAAGCACAAAGCGATACCACCCCGTCTGCGCAAAGTCACAGAAAGTGCCGTAGTACACGCGGAGTTCATGGGGCGTAATCTTGCCGCTGATCTGAATGACGTCGCCAAACAGAATCAGGTTCCAGGCGAACCATGGCAGCACCATTCCCACATTGACGGCGACAAAGAAGGCCAAAGGCCCCGACAGGGCACGGAATCGCCCTGTCCCTATCCCAGCAGTCTGCCGAAAAGCAATCGCCAGCCACCACACGCCCATTCCAAAAAGAAAAAAGATGCTGTCCGTTCGCGCCAGAAACACCAAGGCTGTTGTCACTGCAAACAGGGCCGCAAATCGTCTTTCGAGCAAATCGCCCCGCACTTGGCCCTCCAAGAGGACAATGATGCACAACATCTTGGCGCAAAGGAGCAGGCCCGTCTCCAGCAGATTGAGGTGGTGGAGGAACAGAAAGGGGCATGCCAGGTAGATGCCAAGCGCAAGAACTGCCGAGCTGGTTGAGCTAAGGAGGCGCCTCACTGCAAGAGCAAACAGTATTGCGGTTACATAGAATATGGCCGCCGCCATACCCATTGCTGTGCAAAGGTACGCCGCCTTACTCGAACAAGCAAGTGCGGGCAATAGCAGGAGACACATCCACAAGGGATGGAAGCCGTTTGACGGGTGGATGCCGTCCATAGTAATTCCGCTGCCCCGGACTGCGTTCCACGCGCATTGCAGGTAGTAGAAGGCGTCGTCCGGAAGAGACTTCCTTACCCATACTTGGGCGTCCTGCTGCAGGTAAGGCAAGGTGACTGTGAGGAAGTGAGCGGCAAGCATCAGTCCCAAGGCGGCGAGCACAGTATAACACCGACGGACGGACATTCTGCGTATCTCCAAAATAGCGAAGCGCATGGGAAGGACTGGCGTTCATGGTATCACCCGCCAAAGCCGACATGATAACAGATGGGCAAAGTCGGCCGACACGGGCACGCAAGCTGCGATTGCCGCAACACCGGTGGTTTGGGTGCTGCATCCGGGCGACAGGAAGGTCTGGAAGACCAGAAATCATGGGACCGATGGCGTGACGATATGGGGTAATGATCGGATTTACATCAGTGCCGACAAACCGGAGTGAGATGCAGTCGGAAAACATGACGCCGCAAGAGTGACTGCGGACGAATAGAATCAGATCTGAGGTATGAGCAGCATGCTTGCGCGGCGCACCGAGGCCGTTCCGCCGTGGGCTGCGCCACGAAGACGAATCGCCATGTCCACAAACTCCAGTTCGGCAACAGGCACATTCACGGAAATCTTCAGCGTACGCCAGGCACCCTCACCGGTATAGGGCAGGTGCAAATCCACCACCGGGTCTTTCTGGCCCGCAGCCCGCAGGTGCATGACAACGTCCATCGGCACTCCCGAGTCGCCAAGAAGTTCAACTTCATAAAGGAGGGTGTCGCCTGCTAACAGACGCAACTCCTTGGCAGAGACTCGGTAGTTCAACTCGGCATATCCCTTATTGTCGGGGAGCAGTTCGAGCACCGGTGCCTCCCCCGATTTGGGGCCTGCTTGCCTGGCGGCAATAACGTTGTTATCGGAGTTTATGGCGTTCCACAATGCGGGCGCGCCGTTTATCCAGTCGGCGAAATAGGTGTTGGGGTTGAGTTCTCCGCTGCGCGCCGCGCTTGCCGCCGGGGTCATGGCCCCGCCGGGAGCGTAAGGTTTCACCGCCAATTCCGGTGAGGGCGGCAGTTGAGGTCTGTTTTGGGTGGGGGCTTCCGTGGGTGCGGACGCCGCAGGGACGGGCACGGGTTGGTTTGGGGCCGGTTGCGCTGCGGCGGGGGGCTGGGGCGCGGCCGCAGGGACAGCCGGTGCCACGGGCGCCGGGGGTGGTGGCGGGGTTGCGGGTACCGGGGCTTTGGCACGCTTCCTGGATTCAGGTGCCGCGTTGGGAGGCGGTGCAGGGCCATTCGGAGTGGTCGGGGGGGCTCCCGGCTTTTTTGCCCGGGCGGCAGGCGTGCCCTTGGGCGGCGCGGCGGGCTGCTCCGCTTGTGGCTGGCCGGGTTGCGGTGCCGGAGGCTGACCCGCCTGTGACTGGCCCGGTTGCGGTTGTCCGGGCTGCTGCCCGGACTGGGGGACCGACTGCGGACCGGGTTGCGGCTGACCCTGCTGTTGGTCCGGTGGTGGGGCTGGCTGCTGGTCCTGCTGCTTTTGCTCCAGGCGCTGCTTGAGTTGCTCCAAGGCTGCCTGCTGTTCGAGCTGGCCCGGTTGCGGGCGCGGCTCTTTGCGCGTGGGTTGGACCGCCCTGGAGGGTTTGGCGGCGGGGACAGGTCCCCGCTGCCGTCCGCCCCGGCCCGATGCCGGTTTCTGACCGGGGACCTGGGAAGGAGCGGCCTGGACGGCGGACGGTTGTTCAGCCGTGGGGGGCGGAGCAGGCGCCTGCGCCAGCGCTGGCATGGCCACGGCCACCGCCGCGACCAGCCCCGCCAAATGCCGCAGACCGGAAATCAATTGCATAATTCGAAAGCCTCCGCATCCCGGCACGCCGCGCCGGACCAGATGCGCCTGGTTCATGTCGTACCGAGAGATAATACCACACCGGCAGGCTCCGGCTGCGCATGCGCCTTCCCGCCCGGAGAACCGGGGCCAAGGGGGACGGCCTCCCGAAAGAACGGGTGCAGACGCACCACTATCAACGCACCCGGACGGGGGAAATAGCGACACTTTTTGACGCAATTTGACGCTTGTGCGGGGACCGTGTATCCTTCCTATTCGAGACGGGTTTTGATGTCGGTCAGCATCGCTGTGGCGCATTTCCTGCCATGCCCGGCCCGCTTCGGAGACAACTTGAGGACTGCCCATGTTTTCAGGCAAGAAACTGCTTATCACCGGCGGAACCGGCACCTTTGGCAATGCCGTCCTGCGCCGCTTTTTGAACACGGACATCGAGGAAATCCGCATATTCAGCCGCGACGAGAAGAAACAGGACGACATGCGGACCGCCATGAAGGAAACCAAGCTCAAGTTTTACATCGGAGACGTGCGCCTGTACGACAGCATTCTGCCGGCCATGCAGGGAATTGACTATGTCTTTCACGCCGCGGCGCTGAAACAGGTGCCCTCCTGCGAGTTCTTCCCCATTGAGGCGGTGCGGACCAACACCCTCGGGGCCGAGAACGTGATGAACGCCGCCATGGCCTGCGGCGTGAAGAACCTCATCGTGCTCAGCACGGACAAGGCCGTGTACCCCATCAACGCCATGGGCATCTCCAAGGCCATGATGGAAAAGCTGATGGTGGCCAAGGCGCGCATGTACGGCGGCACCAGCACGACATTCTGCGGCACCCGCTACGGCAACGTCATGGCGTCGCGCGGGTCCGTGATTCCCCTGTTCATCAGCCAGATGCTGGGCGGACACCCCGTCACCATCACCGACCCCAACATGACCCGCTTCATGATGACCATTGACGACGCAGTGGACCTGGTGCTGTATGCCTTCGAAAACGGCAATCCGGGCGACATCTTCGTGCAAAAGGCGCCTGCGGCCACCATCGAAACGCTCGCCCTAGCCCTGAAGAAGCTCTTCAACGCCAATTCCGAGATCCGCATCATCGGCACGCGCCACGGTGAAAAGCTCTATGAGACCCTGCTCAACCGGGAGGAGATGGCCAAGGCGGAGGACATGGGCGGCTATTTCCGGGTGCCCGCCGATGTGCGCGACCTGAACTACGCCTGCTTCTTCAGCGAGGGCCAGACGGACGTGTCCGCCATCGAGGACTACAATTCGCACAACACCCAGCGCTTGGACGTGGACGGCATGGCGGAACTGCTCTTGAAACTGGACTGCGTGAACCAGGCAATGGCCACCGGGACGATCACCCTATGACCGCTGTCCTAATCACCGGCGCAAAGGGTTTCATCGGT
This sequence comes from uncultured bacterium, assembly GCA_937923585.1. GTDB lineage: Bacteria > Hydrogenedentota > Hydrogenedentia > Hydrogenedentales > CAITNO01 > CAITNO01. The sequence goes on along the minus strand of CALDSM010000292.1, from coordinate 8,595 downwards.
CGCAACCTCGCCGCACGCCTTACTGAAGGCATCCGTCATTCCCGCGAAGGCGGGAATCCACTCTTCCTGCTCGACATCGAGAATTCCCTCAACGAATGGCGGGAGGCATTGTCCCAGTCCGACATCATCTTCCACCTTGCGGGCATCAACCGCCCCAGGAACATCGAGGAATTCGAGACCGGCAATGCCGGTCTGGTGGAATGGATGTGCGCCACGCTGCGGGAAATGGGACGAAAGCCCAAGATCGTCATGTCCTCGTCCATCCAAGCGGCGCTGGACAACCCCTACGGCACGAGCAAGCGCAGGGGTGAGGAGGCACTGATAGCCTTCGGCCGCGAGACAGGCGCACCCATCAGCATCTACCGGCTCAAGAATGTCTTCGGCAAGTGGTGCCGACCCAACTACAACTCGGTCACGGCCACCTTCTGCCACAACATCGCCCACGATATGCCCATCGCGATCTCCGACCCCGCCAACGAGGTTGATTTGGTTTACGTGGACGATATCGTTGAGGCGTTTCTCCAGGAACTCGCGAACGCCGCGACCGGACCCGACTCCTGCTATGCGCCGGACACCATTCCGAGCACCCAAATCACGCTGGGCGACCTGGCGGGCCGCATCCAGGCGTTTCACGACATGCGCTCCACACTGCGCGTGCCGGACTTCTCCGTCCGGTTTAATCAATGCCTCTATGCCACCTACCTCTCCTATATCGAGCCCGAGCGGCAGGAATACGGCCTCGACATCAAATCCGATCCCCGCGGCAGTCTCGCCGAATTCATCAAGTCGCGGCACTTCGGCCAGATCTTCGTGTCCCGCACACACCCCGGCATCACACGCGGCAACCACTACCACCACACCAAGACCGAGAAGTTCTTTGTGATCGAGGGCGACGCCCTGATTCGCATGCGCCACATCGAAGACGGCCCAGTGACGGAGTTCAAAGTCCGGGGCGACGAATACCGGGTGGTGGACATTCCGCCGGGTTACACCCATTCCATAACAAATGTGGGAACCGGCGAGATGATCGCCCTCTTTTGGGCCAGCGAGGTCTTTGACCCCGACCGGCCCGACACTTGGTTCCTTGAGGTTTAGGCGCCTGTCCCTTCCTGATAGGAGAATTCAAGCGCCTACCGCAAACCGTTTCGGGAAAAGTGACAAAATATGAAAGTGGCAACGATTGTGGGCACCAGGCCGGAGATCATCCGGCTCTCGCGGGTCATGGCGGCGCTGGACCGGAACGTGGAGCATGTCATCGTCCACACCGGCCAGAACTATGACTATGAACTGAACCAGATCTTCTTCGAGGACCTGGAAATCCGCAAGCCGGACGTGTTTCTGGAGGCTGCGGGCAAGACCGCCGCAGAGACCATCGGCCTGGTGATTGCCAAGTCTGACGACGCGCTGGGTGCAATCAATCCGGACGCGGTGCTGGTGCTGGGCGACACGAACAGTTGCCTTGCCGCCATCTCGGCCAAGCGGCGCAAGATTCCCGTGTTCCACATGGAGGCGGGGAATCGCTGCTTCGACCAGCGCGTGCCCGAGGAAATCAACCGCAAGATCGTGGACCACATCAGTGACATCAACATGCCCTACAGCAGCATCTCGCGCGATTATTTGCTCCGCGAGGGGCTGCCGCCGGACCGCGTGATCAAGACGGGCAGCCCGATGTTCGAGGTGCTGCACCATTACCTGCCGAAGATTGAACGATCCGACGTGCTGGCCCGGCTGGGTCTCAGGGACCAGGACTACTTCGTGGTCAGTTCCCACCGGGAGGAGAACATTGACTACCCCGACCAGTTTAAGAAACTGGTGCTTGTCCTGAACACGCTGGCGGAGAAATGCGGCAGGCGGGTCATCGTTTCCACCCACCCGCGCACGCGCAAGAAGATGGACGCCGTGGGCGTGACCCTGCGGCCGGAGATAGAACTGCTCAAGCCCCTTGGGCTCACCGACTACGTCCACCTCCAGATGCACGCCATTGCGTCCCTGTCGGACAGCGGCACCATCACCGAGGAGTCCTCCATCCTCAATTTCCCCGCACTGAACATCCGCAACGCCCACGAGCGCCCCGAGGGCATGGAGGAGGCCTCCGTCATGATGACGGGGCTCGAACTCGACCGTGTGCTAGACGGACTCAGGATTCTCGAATCCCAGCCTCGGGGCGCCTCGCGCCTGCTGCGCATGGTGGATGACTACAGCGTGCCGAACGTCTCCGAGAAGGTGGTGCGGATCATCCTCAGTTACGCGAATTACGTCAACCGTGTCGTGTGGCACAAGAATTGACTGCGGGAGTGGCTGGCTTGTCTAACGAACCGAACACGCCGCACGTCATCGAAGGCGGCCTGCACGTGGATGGCAGGGGCACGGTGACCTTTGTGAACGACTTTGATTTCGAGGGGGTGGACCGCTTCTACACCATCCGCGCGCACCGGGCCCATGAACCGCGCGGCTGGCGGGGACACCGCATCGAGCACAAGTGGTTCACCGTAGTCCAGGGTTCCGTGCTGCTGGCCGTGGTGGCGCCCGACCACTGGACTCTGCCCTCGGGCAATCTTCCCGTATCCAGTTTTGTCCTGTCCAATGCAAGACCGGCGGTTCTGAGCGTGCCCCCGGGCCACGCCACCGCCATCACCGGACTCACCGAAGACGCCATTTTGGTGGTGTTCTCCTCCGGCTCCATACAGGATGCCAAAGAGGACGATCACCTGTTCCCCGTGGACACGTGGCCCGTCCCGACGGTGTCATAGGAAGACACGCCCGTGCGCATTCTTGTAGTTGCAGATTGTTACCTCCCCAGTGAAAAATCCTCGGCGCGCCTGGTCCACGACCTGGCGGCGGAGTTCGCGCGACAGTGCCACGAGGTCACTGTTCTGGCCCCCTCTGACACCGGCGCGGGCGGCGTCGAGCGGCAGGCGGGCACGGGTATCACGGTCGTCCGGTTCAAGACCGGCCAGATCAAGGGGGCGCGGCATGCCATACGGGCGGTCAATGAGATGTCCCTGTCCTTCCTCGCCTATGCGCGCTGCCGCCGCATGCTGCTGAAGAACCCGCACGACCTCATTGTCTTCTACTCCCCCTCGATCTTCTTCGGACCGCTGGTCGCCTGGCTCAGGCGAAAATGGCACGCGAAGACCTATCTCGTGCTCCGGGACATCTTCCCGGACTGGGCCGTGGACACCGGCGTTCTCAGGAAGGGAACCGTCTACCGGGTCTTCAAAGCCTTCGAGCAGCTCCAGTACCGTGCCGCCGATGTCATCGGCGTGGAGACAAGCCGGTCTGTGGACTACTTCGAGGGAACCGCGCACGCGGGGAAAGTGGAGTTGCTGCGCAACTGGACGCCCGTCCAGGACCCGCCGCCGGTGACCGGCCGGTTCCGGAAACAGCTCGGCCTGGAGGGTAAAGTTGTCTTCTTCTACGGCGGCAACATCGGCGTGGCGCAGGACATGGACAACATTCTGCGGCTTGCCAAGAGGCTGCATGATCGGCAGGACTTACATTTCCTGCTCGTGGGAACGGGAAGCGAAGTCAGCCGTCTGCAGCAGGCCGTTGCGGACGACGGCATCCGGAACCTCACCATCCACCCCGCCGTCGAACAGGACGCGTACTTCTCCATGCTCGCCGAGTTTGACGTCGGCCTGGTGACGCTCGACCGGCGCCTGAAGACCTACAGCAACACCGGCAAAATTCTTGGATACATGCGGTGCGGGCTCCCCATCGTCGCCAGCCACAATCCCGGCAACGACCTCTCCGACCTGCTGCATGCCAGCGGCGCCGGGCTTGGGTCAATAAACGGGGACGACGACCTCTTTCGTGACAATGTCTTGAGGCTCTGCGACCCGGAAACGCGCCGGGTAATGGGAGAGCGCTCACGGCAACTGTTGAGAAACGAGTTTGCCGTGGACCGGATTGCGGCCCAAATCGTAGACTCTGCAAGCCGGTCCTAGGCGCGCGGCAGACCGCCGGAATGGCTGCCGCGGCGCGCGCCCCGTCAGTCTATTCTGACGCAATCCGGGCGCACGCCCCTGCCCAAGACCCACCGGTACACTTCGCTCATCTGCGCCGCAAGACTGGGCCAGGCGTAATGCTGCTCGACCAGCGCCCGGCCGCGCAGGCCCATCGCCCGCAGTTCATCCGGGGAAAGGCGCATCGCTTCGTCCAGTGCGGCCGCCAGCGGCTCCGGTCCGACGTCAATCCACCAGCCGCACTTCCGTTCCGCCAGTTCGCGCCAGGGGGTTCCCCGGGTCGTGATAACCGGAACGCACGAGGCAAGCGCCTCCGCCACAACGATCCCAAAGTTCTCGCTGAAGGTGGGCAGCACAAAGAGATCCGCGTTGTGGTAGAGATCCCACTTGGCGTTTTCGTACACCGGTCCGGCAAACTCGAACCGGTCGCCAAGTCCCGCCGCACGGACCGCCGCCTTGACTTCGTCCTCATGCCCGCCTTCGCTCGGGCCGGCGATAACCATGCGCCAGTCCTTTGTGTTCAGGGTGCCCCACGCCCTGACCAGGTTCAGAAGCCCCTTCTTGGGATGGATGCGCGAAATGAAAAGGGCCGTTCTGACCCCGTTCCGGGGGGCCGGTTCCCGCAGGGCCGGAACATCAACGCCGTTCGGAATAACCGCGATGGGGTTCTTCAGACCCAGGGCGCGCAGATTGTCCGCCTCTTCCGTTGCAGTGGCGTGCAGCACCGCCGCGCTTTCGATGTCCCGCTTCTCCCACGCCCGCCAGACCAGGCGCTTTCGCCATGCGTGGTGGTGCAGCGCCCAGGGCTCCAGTGTGCCCCGCGGGGAGACGATGTGCGGCCTCGCGGACCGCCGCGCCCAGTTGAGCGCCGCAAGCGACGGATACAGCCATAGATTGTGCGTGTGCACAAGATCCGGGGAAACGCGGTCCAGCGCGGCGCGCATGCCTTTCGCATACCCGATTCTGCGGGGAAAACCGGTGCGGCACACGATGGGGCTGATGGGCTCCCACAACGGAAGATCCTTCCCGGTGGACTCATCTTCCAGCCCCGCCACGTCAACCTCCTCCCCCAGCGCGGCGAGGCATTGCGCGAGGCGCCTCACGCTGACGAAGGGCCCGCCCGCCTGGCGTGAAAGGGACGCTGTCACATGACAGATTTTCACTCGTTCTGGCCTCCACTGGTGGTGACACGCTTCGGACAGCGGTCTCTATTTGCCGTTTTCGGCCGTCTTCTGCGCGAGGTAGAACACCGTGGATTCCAACTGATGGTGCGACCCGACCAGTGAAATCAGCCTGTTCAAAACCCACCGCGCGATTCTGGCCGCGGGGTTCTTCATCGGATAGGGCCTGCTCAACACCCTGACAACACGAAACCCGCCATGGGCAAACTGCTCTTTGACCTGTCCAACTGAGTACTCCGTAACGTGGTGCCGCGACATGAAGCCCACCGGCTTCCCCCGAAGCACCCGCGCCAGGTTCCCAAGCCGGTAGCGGCTGGGCGTGGACATAACAAAGAATCCGCCCGGCTTGAGGCTCGGCGCCACACCGGCCAGAAGACGCAACGGGTCCGGCACATGCTCCCAGACGTTGTTGCACAGGACTAGGTCAAAGAACTCATCCGCGTAGGGGCTGTTGTAGGCGTCGCCCGCCTCAAATTCGATCTTGGTGAAATGATCGTGCGCGTATTCAATGGCTGAAACGGAGTGATCCAGGCCGGTCAACTCCGCATGGTCGAGCGCCTGGCGAACCGCCTCCGTGATGTGGCCCTGTCCGCAGCCCAGGTCAAGCACCTGCGCCATGCCCCGCACCTGCGCAACCGCCTCGCGCGCCAGTTCAACCGTCAGGGCAATGCGCAGCCGGTGAAACTCGTTGCCCATGTCCTGTTCCATGGAATACGGGTCCGAATCCGCATATTCGTCGCTGGCGGCAATCTTCTCCGGGGTGATGAAAATGTTGAAGCCCTTGGGATGCCTTGCGAAGGAAGCATCCCCGCAGCGGGTCGCCCACTCCGCCAGGGCGCAACCGTCCCGCTCCATGTCCATGGGACGGTTTCTCGTGCGGTCGTAATGTTTTGTGGTCTGCATGGTTCTTGATTCCGTCCGCGCCCGGACCTGCCGCGGCGAAGGCCGGGCCGCTCTGAGTTTCTATTCGTAGATCACGAGCGGCACCTTTCCGCCGATGCTGACCTTAAGGCGGTCGCGCTGCTCGGCGGAGACTTTCTTGGTTTTGAGCGCGGGGACGACCGTCCGGCTGCGAAGCACTATCAGGTCCGCCTCCTCCGGCGTGAGTTTCCCGTCGGCCAGCACGCAGATGAGCACCTCATCGCCGTGTATGATCGTCTGATGTGCGAGCACCTTTGGCACCTGCTTGACACACTCCCCAAGCAGGCCGCCGTAGAATGCCGAACCGTCGGAGAACTTGATGATCTCGTTCGGGCGCCCCTCCACCGAAATGAACCGGTGCGGCCGCCTGGTCTCGTCCGGGTACAGGTTGAGATAGTCCCCGACGTCATAGCGGATGAGCGGGAGATACCGCCTGGTCAGGCATGTCACGATGTTTCGCTGGGCGCCGTAATCATCCGCCACCGGCTGCAGGATGTGCGTCTGCCAATACACGTTGTAGCCGCCGGACGGCACGGTGTGCGCCATGTCGGCGCATTCCACGCTGCCGTACTGCATGCAGACGGGCGCATTGAAGAAAGTGCTGATCTCCGCGCGCTCGTCCTCCGAAAGCGCCCCGCCGGTGCACATCACGCATTTCAGCCCAAGCCGGCGGCATGCGTCCGCCTGCGCCCGGTTTGCCCGGCAGAAGGCCGTGGCCGTGCAGGAAACGGCTATCAGGAAAGTGGGCGAGAACCGGACAATCTGACTGCATGCGGACTGCATGGCTGACGGCGACAGGTCGAAGCATTGGATTCTGCGGAAGTTGAGCAGCCGGTCCTTTGTCTTCCTCTTTAAGACGTTGATTTGCCGGTTCAGTCCCTTGCCGTACAGGTGCTGGTGCCCCCACAGCAGGGCGGTGCGGTCGCCCGGTTCAACGCCGTACATGCGGCGCCCGATCCAAGAGTGCGCGACGCCCAGCCCCCCGTCCTCCTTCCAGGTGCCGAAACGCATCGGCTCCCCGGTTGACCCGCCCGTCATGCTGTGCCCGTCGGCGGGCCGGTCCGTTCGCACCAGCAGGTCCGCGCCCTTCTGCAGATCCCGTTTCGTCACGATCGGCCATGACTCGGTTTCATCCAGGGACTGGATGCCGTCGGGCAGGCCGTGCTCCTGCTTCCACTTTGCATAGAACGGTGTGTTTCCGTATGCGTCCGCCCACACCCGGTTGAACTGTTCGACCTGGTGGGCCTCGCGAAGTTCACGGGTCTGGCGTGAAAAATCGCACGCGGCAACCTCAATCACATTGAAATAGTCTTGCCGGCGCACCAGAAAATTGAGCGTCTTCCAGAACATGAACGCCATCCTTGTCCTTTGCACGAATTCGTGCGTCCTCTCACGAATGGACACCGGCCCGTTTTGCGTCCGCAACCGGCGCAGTGACGCCCCGGTCAGGGGCGTCACAACGCTCTCGAGATCCGGCTCCACACTTTGACATAGCGTTTCGCTATGCCGGCCACGTCGTACTTCCCGGAAATGGTCTCCCGGGCGGCCTCCTGCATGGCCCGCACCCGCGACGGGTCCTTGAGCGCCGCAATCTTGACACCCAGTTCCCCGGGCGAAGCGTAGCTGAACCCGTTCTTCCCGTCCTGAACCAGCGCCGACACTCCCGGACACGCCGAGGTGATCAGGGCCGTGCCGCGGACCATGGCCTCCATCCATGTCAGGGGGGGGTTGAAAGTGCGTTTCACAAAACGGGAGTACGTGGGGCTGAACATGATGTCCGCGGCGTGCAGCAGGTCGGTGAAGTCGGCCGGTCCGGACTCCACGAACATGTCTTCCGAAGACAGCTTCCCAAATTCCTCCCGCCAGTGAGGGGGCTTGACGGCCGCAACCGTCTTCACGGGGATCGCACCCGCAACGGACCGCCATTCGTTCAGGACCTCCGAAAGTGCCCGGTCGCTCTGGATGCTGACAACCGCAAGCAGATCCCCCTCACCGCACCCGTACCGGGACCGGATTGCGTTCACGCGCTCCTGCGGTATGCGCTTCTCCCGCGGGGGCACTATCCCCCATGGAATGGTCTCCACGGGACTCTCGGTCAGCGCCGCGCCCGTGAGACACTGCGTGCAGGTCTCGTCATAGGAGACGATACAGTCGCATCCGCGCAGGCACATTCGGATGAAGCGGGCGTAAGCGCCTGCGGAATCCTGAATGTGCTCCATGGAGGGTTTTGCAAGCGTGATGGGAACCCCGCCCGCCGCGCGCCTGACGAGTGGAAGAACGGGACCCCAGTTGTCCGTGACGTGGATGACATCGGGCTGCTCCCGGCGCACCGCCTCGGAAAGTCTGGACTGGTGGGCAAACATGGTCGTGCTCAGTTCAAGAACCTGCCGAAAGTTGCCGTGGGAGGCGTGCGGGGAATAGAAGGACGCCGCCGAGGGCGTCCCGCTGTACCGCGGCGAGTGAAAGAGGCGCGGCCCCGAGTAGACCGGGACCGAGCGCCCGTGCAGGCTGTCCATTGTGCCGGAGTC
>CALDSM010000291.1 GCA_937923585.1 uncultured bacterium | reverse complement strand
ACGAGATCTGATCGTGACTGGAGTTCAGACGTGTGCTCTTCCGATCTCTGCTGGTACACGCCCGCCACCATGGCGTGGGCCTGGGGGTTGTCGGTGCTCATAGCCTCGAACTGGGTCAGATACTGAATCGCCTGGTCGTCCATGCCGTTGCGGGCGTAGGCCTCGGCCGCCATGTAGCGCACCAGTTTGTCGTCCGGCCGCTCCTGCATCCACTTCTGGTAGGTGGCCAGTTCGTCCTCGGTTTTGCCAAGCTGCCGCTGCACCGAGGCAAGGTTGCGCCACGCCTCGCTGCTCTTGGGGTTCTCCTGCGCGCTCTGTTGAAATTTCTCGCAGGCCTCGTTGAGATTGCCCGCTTTGAGGGCTTCCATTCCCGCACGGGAGAATGCATCCGCACGGGCCGCCGCATCCTGGGCCGGGTCACCGGATGAGGATTTTGCATCCGAACCTGCGGCCGCCGCCGCGTCTGACTTGGCATCTTTGCCTGCTTCTGTCTTTGCCCCGTTCTTGCCGCCCTTCTTCCCGGCACCCGCGGCAAAGCCGGACCCCGCGCTGGTTTCGTCCAAGCCTGAAGCACCGCCGCCTGCGGCGGACTTGTCTTTTGCGGCCCCGCCCTTTCCCTTCGCTCCGCCGCCCGCAACAGGGTTCCAGTCATCATCGTCCTGCCCGGCGGCGTGTCGGCCGCCTGCCGCATCGCGGGCATCCTTCTGCGGTCCTGCCGCAACGCGCAGTTCAGCCGCCTGAACCTGCAAATCCCAGACCCTGTACGTCTGCACCGCGGCCACGGCCGCGAAGGTGACGGTCAATCCGCCCAAAATCCATATAATCCGGTCCATTACGTCTGAACACCTCATGAGCAACCAATGCTTCTGGCAAGTATAACACCCCCCTTCCTCACAACAATCCGGAGCAACCCCCGCACTGCGTCCGACAACCTGTCCGCAATTCCATACTGTGCTTGAGCGCTACGGTTCGCAAATTCGGTGACGCATTGTCATTCTTGCTCTTGATTCTGTAAGTGGGTGTTCGGAAAGTCGTCTACTCCGTCATTCCCGTGCATCGGACCTTCCAAAAATCATGTCATGCCAGAATCATGCCTTCCGTCATTCCCGTGAAAACGGGAATCCAGGACTCCGCACGCATACGTAAGTCATTGAAAAGACTGGATTCCCGTTTTCACGGGAATGACGGGGGGATTGAACTGTACTCGCGACTCTCCAAACACGCTCTCTAAGTGGCAAGACTCAAGCTCAAGAGCAAGAGCGAGAAGATTTGCCGACATATTTACGAACACTAAGCGCTACTGCGCCTGCTGCTGCGCCTGGATAATTTGCTGCTGCTGAATGCTTTGTATGCTGCTGGCGGCCTGCTGGCCGGCCTGGGAGCCCGGTTCCAGGTCAACAATGCGCTGAAAGGTGGTGAGCGCGCCCTGCAGGTCGCCCAGTTGCCGCTCGGTGTAGGCCAGGCGGGAAAGCGCCTCCACGTTGTTTGGACGAACATTGACGGCCGTCTGGAACTGCTGCAGCGCTGCCTCGGGCTGGCCCGTCTGCATGTAAGTGTTCCCCAGGTCCACATAGGGCGCCGGGTTGTTCGGTTCCAGCGCCGCCGACGCCTGGTACTGCGCAATCGCCTGGTCAATCTGCCCCATTCGCTGGTAGTAACTGCCCAGTGCGCGGTGTGCGTCGGGGGAATTCGGCGCGGCGGTCGTCCAGTTAACCAGCGCGTCGCCCTGTTCGGCGGTCATGTTCATCTGCTGGTAGATTCCGGCCGTCATGGCCCAGGACTGGGGGTCGCCCTGGCTGAGTTGCTGGAAATCCGACAGGTATTGCAGCGCCTGGTCGCCCATTCCGTTCCGCGCATAGGCTTCGGCCGCCATGTAGCGGGCAATCCTGTCCTCAGGCGCCGCCTCCATCCATTTCTGGTAGGCCTGCAACTCCTCCTCCGTGTTGCCGAGTTGCCGGTCCACGGAGGCAAGCTGCCGCCATGCATCGGCGTTCAGCGCGTTCTCCTGCACACTCTGCCGGAGTTTTTCACGGGCTTGGGCGAAATTGCCCGTCTTGATATATTGCTGGGCCGCGTTGACCAAATCCTGCGACCGGGTCACCTGTTCCTGGGAAACGCCGTCCGGTGCGGCTGCGGCTTTTGGGGTGGCGGGGGGTTGCCCGACGTTCTTGGGAATCTCGGCCTTTTTGCCTCTCTCGCCCGGTTTGCCGTCTTCCTGGGTCCCGTCCGTGGCGGACGCCGCAGCCATTCCACCGGTTTTGGCGTTCGCCGCGGTCTCCGCACCCTTCGCCTTTGCGGACCGGTCGGCAATGGGGCTCCAACTGTCATCATCAAGCCGGGGTGTGCCCTTGCCCGCCGCAGTCTTGCGGGCATCCTTCTCCTGCCCCGCTGCGGCGACGCGCAGGGCCTTGGCCTCATCCTGCAACTGCCAGAGCCTGAAGGTCTGCACCGCCGTGGCCGCGGCAAAGACCGCGGCAATGAAAATAGAAACTGTCGTCAGCCGGTTCATGGAAATGAATACCCTGTCTTGGACGCACACCCGGCCCGTTTTGACGGAAGGGATTAAATTCGGCACCCGGCGCCGTCGTGGCGGAACCGGCCAACTGCCCGCCTAGCGGGGGGGCGCGCCCATCTCTCCCTGGATGTACTGCATGTGCTGGGCGGCCTGGACGCCCATGGTGGAGTTCGGGTCAATGGAGACGACGCGCTGGTAGGTCTGCACGGCGCCCTGCATGTCGCCCAACTGCCGCTGCATGTAGGCCATGCGGCTCAGCGCCTCCGTATCCCTCGGGTTGATCTTCACCGCGCTCTCGAACTGGGTCAGCGCGTTGTCAAACTGCCCCAACTGCACGTAGGCGTTGCCCATCTGCATGCGGGGTTTCGTGCTGGTCGGATCAAGCTGCGCCATGGTCTGGTATTCCTGAAACGCCGCGTCGGTCTGCCCCGTCCGCTGATAGTACTCGCCCAGCATCCGGTGCGCGTCCAGGTTGTTCGGCTGCGCGCTCACATACTGGCTCAGGGCGACGCCCTGTTCCGTGGCCATGTTCATCTGCCCGTAGACAATGGAGGCCATGCCGCTGGCCTGGGGATCGCCGCCGCTCAGCATCTGAAATGCCGTAAGTTGCTGCAGCGCCTCGTCGCTCAGCCCGTTGGTGGCAAAGGCCGTGGCCGCCTCGTAGTGCGCCATTTTGTCTTCGGGCATCGCATTGGTCCACTGCCGGTAGGTGTCCAGCGCGTCTTCCGTGTTGCCCATCTGCTTGTTGGCCGAGGCAAGCTGGCGCCATGCGCTGGCGTTCTTCGGGTTCTCCCGCACGCTTTGCAGCAGGCTGTTGCGCGCCTGCTCGAAGTTGCCCTTGTCCAGAAACTGCTGGGCCGCCTGAAGCAGTTTGTTTGAACGGGCCGCCGCCTCCGGAGAGACCGCGTTTTCCGCCGCCTTGTCCGCGCCTGCCGCCGCCGCACCGTTCTTGGACGCGTCAGCCGCCCCCTTCTTGTCCCCCTTCGGCCCGGAGTTGCCGGGGGAGGAAGCGCCGACCGGGGCTCCATCCGCCCCGGCGGCCGCGCCCGCCGCGCCGTCCCCGGCGGCGGCATTTGCCGCGGCATCCCCGGCCGCGTCCCCGCGCCTTCTGTGCGCGGGGCTGCTCGCGATGGGCGTCCAACTGTCATTGTTGCGCTCGCCCCTGTGCTTGGCAACCGGGGCCTTGCGTTCCTCTTTTTGCGGTGCCGCGGTCTCGCGCGGAGCCTTGGGCTCGTCTCCCGCGTTCAGACTTCTGACCGTCTGCACCAGCGTAACGGCCACGGCGGCCACGGCAAGCACGCCAACCACTGCAATCGTTCGGTTTGTCATGATTGATTACCCTGTCCCAAATACAAAGTGTGCGCGCAATTATAACATTCTTCGCTTAATTAACGATCACGGTGCCCCCAAACGGGACAGACCGCCCGGAACCACCGGCGAAACACGCGCATCGGGCGAACGCCCGCCGGGAGACGTCAAAAGGACGGGGACGCCACACACAAGGCGGGCGTCCCCGGAAAAGCGGCCCTGGATGCCGTGTCACACGTTCTCAGGCACCACAAACGGCGCCCGACTCGGCGGCTTGAGCAATGAACTGGCCTCGGCATCGCCGACAAAGTCGCATTTGGCCGGGTCGAAGGCAAGCGACCGGTCCAGTTTGGCCGAGATCAGGCCCAGGTGGCACAGCGCGGAGGACTTGGCGCCCTCCTCGATGGGCGCGTTCACCTTGTCCGGCGTGTTGGCGCGGATGCAGTCAACAAAGTTCTGGTAATGGTCGCCCTCTTCCGCGCCTTCGGGGCCTTCCGTGCCTTTCTCGCCGAGGTAGACCTTGTAGTGCTCGTAGGAGTCAATGACCATGTAGCCCTTGCTGCCGTAGAAGATCACGCCGACCTTGGCGCCCTTCTCGTCGTTGGTGCACCAGGGGCGCACCTCGAAGACAAGCATTTTGCCCTTTTTGCCGGCGCCTGGGAAGTCGAACGCGGTTGTGATCACGTTCGGCACCTCTTTCTGGTCGTCGAAGATGTACATCCGGCCCATGGACGTGACCTTGGACGGGTAATCCACACCCAGGCCCCAGCGCGCCACGTCCATCTGGTGCACGCCCTGGTTGCCGATGTCGCCGTTGCCGTAGTCCCACACATAGTGCCAGTTGTAGTGGAAGCGGTTCGGGTTGAACGGGCGCTCCGGCGCCGGGCCAAGCCACGTGTCATAATGCACGCCCTCGGGCACCGGACAGTCTTCCTTGATGCCGATGTCGCCGCGCCAGCGGTAGCACAGGCCCCGGGCCATGTAGACCTCGCCGATCACGCCCTCGTTCAGTTCCCGGATGGCCTTCTGAATGGAGGGGTTGCTGCGGATCTGCGAGCCGTGCTGGACGACCTTGCCGTACTTCTTGGCGGCCGCGACCAGTTGGTTTCCCTCAAACACATTGTGCGAGCAGGGCTTTTCGACGTAAACGTGCTTGCCCGCCTGCAGCGCCCAGATACCCGCCAGCGAGTGCCAGTGGTTCGGCGTGGCGATCATCACCGCATCCACATCCTTGTTCTCGTATACTTTACGCAGGTCCACTTCCGTGGTCGGGCGTTTCAGGTTCCTGCTCTCGAAGAAGGTGTTGATGCGCGGTGCGAACAGGTTCTCGTCCACGTCGCACAGGGTAACCACCTCGACGCCGTCCAGGCTCAGCATGCCCTTCAGGTGATCCCGGCCCCGGCCGTTGATGCCAAGCTGCGCAACCCGCACCCGGTCATTTGCCCCGGCCCAGGAGGTCTTGGACGTGCCCACCATCACCACACCGGCGGCTGCGCCCATCGCCGTGTTGCGCACGAAATCGCGCCGTGTCTGTTCACTCATCTGATCTTCCTTTCAGTTGTCCGGCCGTGCCGACCGGTCCGCACAGTGTATAACCTTCCCAATCGGGGTGCAACCCTTTCGACACCCCCCAAAGGCCGCAGGTTTCGGTGAATTCACCCGGCCCCGTTGAGATACCGTAGAGTCTGTTTCTTCCTCACTCCGAAGGCCGATATTTACCGGCCACGTATCCGCAGCACTGCTGCTCCCGGTAATCCCGAAATTGCACGAGACCTGTGGATTGAGTACCCTTTCACCTGTAAAGGGTTTGCCTGCTGGAGGTTGTCCAGGAAGAGCCTATGTCCGGCCATCGAGAACGGGAGGTAACGCAATGAGCGATGCACACGAAATGCCGGGGGGCGAGATTGTCGTGTACCGGACCGAAGACGGCCGGAACCGGATTCGGGTTTTGCTGGAGAATGAAACCGTGTGGCTGACGCAGGCCATGATGGCCGAGTTGTTCGTCACCACACCGCAGAACATAACCCTCCATATTCGCGGCATTTACGCCGACGGAGAACTCCGGCGGGAGGCAACTTGTAAGGATTACTTACAAGTTCGCGTCGAGGGAAACCGTTCCGTCGAGCGCCGCTTGCAGCACTACAACCTCGACATGATCCTCGCCGTCGGCTACCGGGTCCGCTCGCCCCGGGGCACCCAATTCCGGCAATGGGCCACCGAGCGCCTGCGCGAGTATCTCGTCAAGGGCTTCACCATGGACGACGAGCGCCTGAAAGGCGGCGGCGGACTGGCGGACTACTTCGACGAACTGCTGGCCCGCATTCGCGAGATCCGCGCCAGCGAGGCACGCGTCTACCAGCGCATCCGCGACATCTTTGCATTGGCCAGCGACTACATCGAGGACGAACAGGAAACGCAGCGCTTCTTCGCCGCCATGCAGAACAAAATGCATTACGCCGCCGCGGGCAGGACCGCCGCCGAGATCATCCGCGACCGCGCCGATTTTACCAAAGCAAGTGCTATAATCTGTCGGAACTGCTTAAGAAGAGATGTGTTACCGTTAAAAGTCCAGAATCAGACTGGTATGAGATCCTGAGAGGACCCGTATGCCGCATGAAGAGAGAAAACGCGTCTATGTAGAGACCACGGTGGTCAGCTATCTCGTAGCCAGGCCGAGTATGGATGTGGCCGTCGCCGGACACCAGGCCGTCACGCATAAACTCTGGCCTAAACTCACCGCCAAGTACGACACCTATGTTTCCGCGCTGGTGTACGGAGAGGCTCGGAGGGGTGACCCAAGGCAAGCCGCCCTGCGGATAGAAGCCCTGCAGCCCTTTGCATTGCTTGATATCGACGATGAGGTGAAGGCATTGGCGGGAGACATCATCACGAATGGAGGAGTTCCAAAGGAATACCCGGAAGACGCAATCCACGTCGCTGTGGCTGCAATTAACAGAATTGATGTGTTGCTTACGTGGAATTTCGCCCATCTGAACAACCCTTTCACGCGACTGAAGGTGAGACGAAGCGTTGAGATGCGGGGTTATAATTGTCCTGAGATATGCTCTCCCGAAGAGCTTTTGGAGACGGAGAAATGAAAGATCCCATTGTTGCGGAAGTGCGCAAGCACCGGATGCAGCATACCAAGAAATTCAGGGGCGACCTCGATGCAATTTGCGCGGATCTGCGCGCCATTCAGGCGGCCTCAGGAATGAAAGTAATTCGTCTGACGCCCAAGAGGCCAATGAAGACGAAGAAGATCCTTTGACGTGCATCCGTTGAGGCTTGGGGAGAAGGGATATTGCGGCTGTATTCATGCATTGTTGCGCATGATACCGGTTTCGCGTCAAATCCGCTATGGGTCTGGTGCGCCTTGGCCAACTGGTCGCATAGGGGTGCACCAACCGCATCACGGTCATGTTCCTCGACCAGGCTGACTTCCGCGCACGGCGCCGCCGGGACATCCGCATACGCGACTGGGAAAGCTTCCTCGACAAGTTTCTGCGCGACACGGAACTTCCGGTATTGGAAGATGCGGGAACCGTCAGCAGGGAACAGGCGCTCACTTGGGCCAACGACCAGTACGACGCCTTTGCCGAACGCCGCAGGCTCACGGCCGAAGCCGAAGCGGAAAAGAGATACCTGGACGACCTGCGCAACTCTGCGGAAAGACTGGAAACTGATAGAACGGCACAAAAGAAAGCAAACTCAACCGAAAAGACGGATTAGGGATTAAAGCTTTCTTTCTCGGCGAGATCGTCAGAACGTGTTGTAGATTTCGTGGTAAGGCCGCAGCGTCCCACCCTTTTCGATGAAGGCCATGTATCCTGCGCCGCTCATGGGGCCGTATTCGGAGCGGTGGCCGTCGGCGACGAGTGTGTGATGCAGGAGGTGCGCCGTGAAGCCGATGCCCCGCTTGGACAGGCCGCCCAGTTCGACCGAAAGCACCTCGGCCCGTTTCTGGTCTTCCAGCGCGCCCCAGCCCGTCTCGGTGGCGAGCATCGGTTTCCCGGCTGATTTGCCGAAAGCCACGGCCTCGTCGAGAAAGGCCTCGAACTGCTCGGGCGTCTTCACCCAGGCGTTCCACGCGAAGTAGGGATGGAACGTAATCACGTCGGAAAGGGGCTCGACCATCCGCATCGCATCAATGGCTGGTGTCGCACCCACGGCCAGCGGCGCGCGCACGCCCAGGTCTTTGCACTTCGTCCGCACCCGTCCGAGCCAGTCCAGAATCGTCTTGTTCGACGCCTCGCACCGGGAACTGTTGAAGGGCTCGTTGCACAGGTCCCAGAGCAGGATGCGCGCATCATCCGCGTGCGGTTTCACGACGGCGTCTAGGTATGGGCCGAACGCTCCGTCGAAGCGCTCCGCCGTGCCCCAGTAATCCAGCATTTCGACGGAGATTCCGCCGAAATCGGGGCAACTGTGCCAGCCGTTGAACAGCGTGGGGATGAATCGGACGCCGACTTCCGCGGCGAGGTCAATCACGCTGTGGAACCGCTGCGGCATCTTGTCCGGCTGGCGGATAAACGCGTCGTAGGACAGCCAGAGCCGGATCGTGTTCATCTTCGGGAAGTACTTGCGCCCGAGCAGCAACTCCTTCTTGATGATGGCAATATCGAAGGCGTCGCCCCAGGTCTCCAGTCCGTGGCTTCCGTAACTGGGCTGGTAGTTGAAGCCGCGGACCTTGGAGTAGTCCTCGGCGGGCGGGGCATCGGCCGCATGCGCCGCTGACCGGGCATCATCAGCCAGAGCCGCCGCTGTTCCGGCTGCGGCCGCCGTCACCGCCGCTCCAAGCACGAACGCACGTCGTGTCAAATTTCCTGGTTTCAACGTTGTTGAACCTCCGCCTGTCGCCGCGAAAAGCGGGGACAGACACGCCTTTCAAACTGCCGAAAGGCGAGTCAGTCCCCGTTTTTCGCTTGGTCCTCTTTGTTTGTTTGCGACACCCAGTGTACGCCTTTCTTGAGTGCGGTGGCCCTGCCGCCGCTTTGGCTTAATGGGGCTTGTTGATCGGGCATTTATGACAGTGCTTTTCCTGGGCACGCCAATCTCCGATTGGCTCTTTTGTGCCAAGAACGGCCAATCGGAGATTGGCGTGCCCAGGAAAAGCGGAGGCATGGCCACCGCAGTCAAAAAAGGCCAACTCCTTGCACATTCCACCCGCCAACAAAGTTGAGCGCAGACAGGAGTGTCCCTTGGATTTCCAGTCTGCGCAAATCAGCGTAATCTGAGGATCAATCTTCCCGGGAGCTCTACAGCCCGCGCACGTGCCAGCCGTCGCGGTAGCGGCGGCGCAGGTGTTTGTTCGCCTCGCAACTGTTGGTGAACTCTAGCTTCTCGGCGTTCCATTCGAGCGTCTTGCCCGGGTAGCGGTTGGCGACGTTGCCGAGCAGCACGGTCTCCGCCAGGGGGCCGGCGAAGTCGAAATTGGCGCCGGCCTTGCCGTTGCCCAGGGCCGCCTCGACGAAGTCGTGGTAGTGGTTGAGCGGCTCCAGTTTGGGCGTCGGGTAGTCCTTGAACTTCTCGACGGGGTAGAGATGGGGCGGCCCCACGTGGGGAATGATGAGCGTGCCCGCCTCGCCGATGAGCATGGAGCCGCTGGGCGGAAGCTCATGGCCCTTGGGCAGGTCGGGCGACAGGGCCGGGTCCGGCTTCTTCACGCCGTCCATCCAGGTGCCCACGATTTCTTTGCCTGCGGTCATGGCGTTTCCAGGGAACATGTAATTGAGCACGGTCCATGCGGGGTAGAATTCGTCGCTGACGCATTCGGCTTCGGCCGTGATGCTGAGCGGTGCCATGGCGCCGAGCGCGGTGAAGACGGGGTCGAAGATATGGCAGCCGAAGTCGCCCGTCGCGCCGCCGCCGAAATCGCGCCAGCAGCGCCACTTGAACGGATGGTAGATGTCCTTCTTGTAGAGCCGCTTCGGCGCGACGCCGAGCCACAGGTCCCATTTCACATGCGCGGGAATCGGGTCCTGCCCTTCGGGCCGTTTCTTGTCGGCGACGGTGTAGCACGCGGCGCACCAGGAATGCCATTCCTTCACTTTGCCTATGGCGCCGTCCTTCAGCCACTGGACGGCGGTGCGGTAGAAGTCGTGCGCGTGGATCTGGATGCCCATCTGGGTGGCCACGCCGTGCTCGCGCGCGGCGAGCGTCAACTGGCGCGCCTCGTAGACCTCGTGAGTGAGCGGTTTCTCGCAGAAGACGTGCATGCCTTTCCGAATCGCGGTCATCGCCGCGGGCGCGTGCGTGTGATCCGGGGTGGACACGTTGACCGAGTCAATGCGGCGCCCCTCCTTGTCCAGCATTTCGCGCCAGTCGCGGTAGAGCTTCGCGCCCGGATAGCGCTGCGCCCCCTTCTTCAGATTGTTCGCGTCAATGTCGCACAGCGCATAGACATCCACCTTGCCGTGGCTGGCGATGTTTTCCAGGTCCGACCAGCCCTGTCCGCACACGCCGATGGCCGCATGCTGCAGTTTGCCCGAAGGCGGTTTTGCCAGGCTCAAACGCGGAAAGATGAACGGCGCGGCCATGCCCGCTGCCGCCACCTGGCTGATAAACGACCTGCGCGTGATGTGCTCTTTCATGACGACTGCTCCTTTGTCTTTCGTGTCCGTTCCGACACCCTGTCCACGGTCAACGGTTCATCTCTTTCACCCTTGAGCCATCGCGGCCGGCACAGGTCCGCGCCGAATTTCGATGCTGGTTTCGGGTGTCCGGCAAGTATAGATGTTCAAGGCGGCCAGCGCAACGGACAACTTAAATTTGGAAGATTATCGGCAAACCAAGCGTTCATGCCGGACACGGAAACGGACCACCACCGGAGACACATGTTCCATACCGGAACAGGTCGCGTGAAAATGCAGGCCGTTACTGCCTGGATTGAAACGGCTCCTTTGCCCTGAAAACAGGGGGAAACAAGGCGATTTGGGAACTGGAAAGCCCAACTGTTCCCATTATTGGAAATATTGTAAAAAACCTTCCCATTTTGAGAAGAAAATGGTATACTAAAATCCGGGTGTCAGCGTTTGGGTTGCATGTTTGCGGTTTGTCTTTCGCAAATTCAAAGCAGTGAGCCGTATCGGTAAGTTGAGGTGTATGGGTCCATTCAGAGGCCGAAAAATGCCGCTCCGCACGAAAGACAGGAAATAAAGCGAGGCGGCGGGATGTAGTTAGAGTACCTGTTTGGACCGTGAATTGGGTACGCCTCAAGCACCGAAAACGGCAGATTTTCTCGATTCTGCCAAGACATCCTGATATAGTATACGGTGCAACCATCAGATGGGCTGGTTTTCGGGTGCGCGGTGAGCATGGACCTGGCGGTCACAGATGAGGCTTTCCGGTGGCGGTTGCACCCAGCCACCGGCAAGGGCGATCCGGAGCATAAAGGATTGGAACCATGAAAGTGAACCTGCCCTCTCTGGGGCAACAGGGTGACGGCCTGCAGCATGTGCTGGTCGTGGGAGGCAATGAGCGCTCCGAGCATCTCGTGAAGAGAATCACGGGGAAGGGCGCGCCTGACTGCCGTATTGTTGGTTTTCTCGATGACGACTCCAGCCGCAGTGATGCGCTGGAGAAACTCGGCGTTTCGTACCTGGGCCCGGTCACGGGGCTGGAACGCCTGATGATAGACAGCGTCATTGACTGCGTGTATGTCTGCCTGCCGCTGCGTTCCTCCTATGATCAGGCGAAGCGCGTTTTGGACCTCTGCAATTCGGCAGGTGTCACGGTGTATCTGCTGGCCGACTTTCTGCCGCTGCGGGGCGAACCGGGCCACCTGTGGCGCATGGAATCGCCGGAGGAGGCGGGGCTTTCGGAGGCGGACGCGGCCCGGGAACTTTCCGTGCGGCGGACCGGGTTTGTCACACGGATAACGGACGCTGTGTCCTCGGTGTTTTCCGGCCTGGCTGCGCTGGACCCGGCTTATCCCAGGCAGCAGGACGGCGGACGTCCGCGCCCCCCGTTCCCGATGTAAGCCATGTCCTGCCGCCAGCGGAGATAGAGCAGCATGGCTTCCCGGAAGAACTTGCTCGTCGCGCGCCTGCCGCAAATGCTGGTGCTGGGGGATCTGCTCGGCCTTGCCGCAGTGTACTGCGCGGCGGTGTTTCTCACGCTGCCCGGCCCCTTTGACATCGCGCTCACGGTCTACTCCCCGCATCTTCTCTTTCTCACGGGGTGCTGGCTGATCACCGCCGCCGCGCGGGGCTATTGGCGCCTGCGGCACATGAATGAGGCGGCCGCCCTTATCCGAACGGTGCTGAAGGCGTTGGCCTATTCGGCGGTCTACAGCACCGCAGTCATGATGCTGTACAACGTGAACGGCGTCCAGGCCAAGTTTCTGGCGGTGTTTTTCGCCGGGGGCATGGCGACGATTACGGCGGTTCGGCTTGCCACGGTGGGCACGCTGCGCCACACGGGGCACCTGCAGCGTGAAGTGCTGATTGTGGGCGCAAATGATCGGACGAAGCAGCTTGCGGAGCGCCTCCGGGGCAGCCAGGAATACCGGGTGTCGGGCGTGCTTGACGACGACGCCGAGCGCGGCGCGGCGTTCTGCGGGGACGACATTGCCTACCTGGGCCCGTGCGCGGTGCTGTCGGTGCTGCTGCGCCGGCAGCCCATAGACGACATCTTCATCGGCCTTCCCCTGCGGTCGTGCTTTGAGGCGATTCAACGGATTGGGGGCATGGCGCAGCGGCAGGGCGTGGTTGTTCACATTCTGGGCGACCTGTTTGATTCGCAGCAGGCGCGCCCGCAGACGACCCACGTGAACGATGTGCCCGTGCTGGCGCTGTCCCCGGTTCCGGAAGACCGGGCCGGGCTGGCCATGAAGCGGGTCATGGATTTTGTGGGTTCTTCGGTGCTGCTTGTCATGCTGTCCCCCCTGTTCCTGTTGATCGCCGTGCTTATCAAGTGGGACTCGAAGGGCCCGGTCTTCTTCCTGCAGGAACGGGCCGGCTGCAACCAGCGCCGCTTCAAGATGATCAAGTTCCGCTCGATGGTGGCCAATGCGGAGGAACTCCGTGAAACGCTGGAGGAGCAGAACGAGGTGGATGGAAAGGCGTTTAAGATGCGGCAGGACCCCCGGGTAACCCGTATCGGCGCCTTTCTGCGCAAGCACAGCCTTGACGAACTGCCGCAGTTGATCAACGTGTGGAAGGGTGAGATGAGCCTCGTCGGCCCCCGTCCGGCGGTGGCGTCGGACGCCGACAAGTACACACTGGACGAGCGTCGGCGTCTGAGCATGAAGCAGGGGATGACGGGGCTTTGGCAGGTGAGCGGACGGCACGGACTCAGCTATGACGAGTGGCTGCGCCTGGACCTGGGCTACATAGACCGGTGGAGCCTTACCGAGGACATTATCATTCTGCTGAAGACGCTGCGCGAGGTGATCCAGGGGAAGAACGCGGCGTAGTGCCTTTTTTTGCGGTGGCCCGCGGCGGTCAGACGCCGCGGCGGTCAATCACCCTTGCGGGGACGCCGACGGCCACACCGTAGTCGGGCACATCACACAGCACCACGGCGTTTGCGCCGATGCGGGCGTGGTTGCCGACCTTCACCCCTCCAAGCACTTTGGCCCCCGCCCCGATGGACACGTCTCCGCCGATGCAGGGCACGAGCGGGCTGTTCTCGCGGGTTCCCACAGTTACCTGCTGAAAGAAAATGCAGTTGGGCCCAATGCGGGCATCGGGATGGATAACGATGCCGTTGGGGTGGAGCAACTGGAGGCCGCCCTCAATCCGGGCGGTGAGGGGAATGTCGGCCCCGGACACGGCGCTCCAGAAGCGGTGCTTAAGCACATTGCAGTACCGGGGAACCACGGACAGGATTCCGCCCCTGGACCGCCAATGCTGGTAGCGGCGGATGCACCGGAGCAGTTGCCTGCCCGGGTCCCATGACCGCACGAACGTTTCGCGGCTCCAGTCGGGCTCGACCGCGCTGATCTCTTCACCCTGGCTCATTCTCTTCTCCCGGCACGGAGTCAGGCGGTGCCTCCGCGCCGCCTGTCCGCACGCTGCCCGACATAGTATGTGGTTGGGGACGGGGAGTACAACTTCATGCGGACAGGGGCGAAACACCGGCATGCCGACCCGTTTGAAAAGGCAACCGGTTCTTTATTTCAGACAAGCCGGCATTCATGCGGGGAGGTTCTTGGTCATGGGTTTACGGCGGGGGGTATTCGTACTTGAAGCGTT